>NZ_MLYQ01000007.1:0-70638 GCF_001866725.1 Bacillus sp. MUM 13 | reverse complement strand
GCTATTGAATATTTATTAAAAATTGTTTACACTCAGAATAATTATCAGAAAATTTATTATTTTATTAAAAAAGTAAAAGTTAGGGGGGACTTCAATGGGTAAACCAATTCTTCAGCTAGAAAACCTAACAACATCATTTCAAATTGGTGATGATTATCACGCTGCTGTAGACGGTGTTTCATTTACAGTTTATGAAAATGAAATTGTGGCTGTTGTAGGCGAGTCAGGCTGCGGAAAAAGTGCATTGGCGCTATCCATAATGAAGCTTCATAATCAAAAACGCACCAAATTTGATGGGGCTATTAAATATAAAGAAACCAATATTGTTCCATTGAGTGAATCGCAAATGAATAAAATCAGGGGGAAGGATCTCGGGATGATCTTCCAGGAGCCGCTTACAGCTCTTAATCCGCTGATGACAATCGGCAAGCAGATAGAGGAGAACCTGGATTTTCATACCGATCTTACGAAAGAGCAGAAGAAAGAGAGAACTCTTGAGCTGCTGGCACAAGTGGGCATTCCCTATCCAGAGCGTACGTATAAACAGTTTCCTCATGAGCTTTCCGGCGGGATGAGGCAGCGTGCGATGATTTCTATAGCTATTGCATGCAGCCCGGCTTTGGTTATTGCGGATGAGCCAACAACGGCCCTTGATGTAACAATTCAGGCTCAAATCCTGGATTTGCTAAAGTCCATCCAGCAGAAAACACAGATGGGAATCATTCTAATCACACATGATTTAAGCGTTGTTGCTGAAGTAGCAGACAGGATTGTCGTCATGTATGCCGGCCAGGTGGTTGAAACGGGTTCAGTGAAGGAGATCTTCAATAACCCTCTTCACCCATATACACGATCGCTTTTGAATTCGATTCCTTCAGCCACACTGAATAAAGACCGGTTGCATGTGATTGAAGGAATTGTTCCTTCACTGGCAAATATGGACCGGAAAGGCTGCCGGTTTAAAGAAAGAATTTCATGGATTCCTGATTATGCTCATGAAGAATCTCCTCAGCTGCACGAGGTGGATAAAGATCACTGGGTACGCTGCACCTGCTATAAACATTTTCATTTTCAGGGTGAAGAAGGAGAAGAGATAACACATGACTTTACTCAAAGTAAATGACTTAAAAGTTCACTTTCCGATAAAAGGAGGCTTTTTCAGGAGAGTTGTTGACTATGTAAGAGCCGTTGATGGTGTTTCTTTTGAACTTCAGCAAGGGGAGACATACGGATTGGTCGGTGAATCCGGAAGCGGTAAATCTACAACAGGCAAGGCGATTGTGAAGCTCGAAAAAGTGACTTCGGGCCAAATTTTGTTTGACGGCAAGGATTTGGCAAAACTGAACCGAAGGGAAATAAAGCCTTTCCGAAAAGACATACAAATGATCTTCCAGGATCCTTACTCTTCTTTGAACCCTAAAAAAAGAGTTCTGGATATCATCGCTGAACCTCTTCGTAATTTTGAGAGAATGTCGCCAGGCGAAGAAAAAAAGGTTGTCCAGAATTTCCTGGACAAAGTAGGGCTTAACCCTGAATCCATCTATAAATATCCTCATGAATTTTCCGGCGGGCAAAGACAGAGGATTGGGATTGCCCGGTCTTTAACCCTGAAGCCAAAGCTTATTATTGCAGATGAGCCTGTTTCTGCGCTGGATGTATCTGTACAGGCGCAGGTGCTGAATTTCCTTCAGGATCTTCAGAAAGAATTTAACTTAACGTATCTTTTTGTCGGCCATGACCTGGGAGTAATCAGGCATACGTGTGACAGGATGGGAGTCATGTACCGCGGCCGTCTGGTAGAAGAAGGAACCAGCCAGGAAATTTATGAAAACCCGCAGCATATATACACTCAGCGGCTGATTGCGGCTATTCCTGAAATACAGCCGGAGGTACGCGAGAAAAGAGCACTTATGAGGCAAAAGGTTAATGAAGAATTTAAACGCTCATATTCCTCCTATTTTGATGATAATGGCAGGGCCTATGACTTAAAATCTATTTCCAGCACACATAGAGTGGCATTACCATAGGGGGCGAAGAAGACATGTGGAAGTTTATTTTAAGACGATTATTGATCATGATTCCTCAGCTGTTTATTTTGAGCATTATTATATTCCTAATGGCTAAAGCTATGCCGGGAGATGCCCTGACAGGAAAGCAAATGGATCCGAAGGCAGATGCCAAGAGAATAGAAGAAATCCGAAAGCAAATGGGACTTGATGATCCTGTACCAGTTCAGTATGTTCATTGGATCAAAAATATTTCACATGGCGACTGGGGAGTATCCTATACGCATAAAACCCCTGTGCTTGATGTCATAGGCGACCGGATATGGAATACAATCTATCTCGGCATCGCTACACTTATACTTACATACCTGATAGCCATCCCGCTTGGAATCTTGAGCGGAAGATACAATGATTCATGGATTGATAAGCTGATTACCGGTTATAACTATATAGGCTATGCAACACCCATATTCATTTTCGCATTAATCGTATTGTTTGTGTTTGGGTTTAAACTAGAATGGTTTCCGACTGGCGGAACGGTGGATCCCCAGGCTGTACCTGGAACCTTTGGCTACTTTATGAGCAAAGTGTATCATCTGATTTTGCCGACGCTAAGCGGTGCACTCATTGCTACAGTGACCACTGTACAATATTTAAGAAATGAGATTATTGACACGAAGATTAAGGACTTTGTAAGAACTGCACGTTCAAAAGGGATTCCTAATTCGAAAGTGTACAACCGCCATATTTTAAGAAACTCGCTGCTTCCTATTGCTGCTTTTATGGGATACGAGATTACTGGTATAGTTGTCGGCTCCATTTTCGTAGAATCTATCTTTGGCTATCCTGGAATCGGGCAGTTATTTGTTAAGTCGGTTCTGCTTCGTGACTTTAGTGTAGTTAATGCGCTGGTAATCATGACAAGCTTTGCCACACTGCTTGGCACTCTTCTTTCAGACATTATATTAAGTGCGGTTGATCCGCGAATACGCATTGAATAGGAAGAAGGTGAATATACATGGAGATGAAAGTTGAATCAGCAAAACCTGTAATTGTTAAAGAAAAAAGTCCCTCAGGCTTCAGGGTCATACTCAGGGAATTAAAAAGAGACAAGCTTGCTATAGCCTCCATAATCATTCTAGGCCTCATCCTGATTGCTGTATATGGCACTTCTATTGTTATGGATGTTAATAAAATAGTCAAAGTGGATTTCCTGTCCATTTATATGCCTCCGTCTGCTGAGCATTTGCTTGGCACAGATTATGGCGGCAGGGATATCTTTGGACAGCTTATTATAGGTACAAGGAATTCCTTTACAATCAGCCTTTGCATTACGACCATAACAGCTATTGTTGGTCTTGCTGTAGGATTGATTGCAGGATATTTTGGCGGAATTATTGACGGAATCATTATGAGGGTCATTGATTTTATTATCATCCTTCCGTTTTTAATGCTCGTTATCGTAATCGTAACGATCATCCCAAAATTCAGTATTTTTGCGTTTATCTTAATTATTTCTGCTTTTTACTGGACAGGAAAAGCAAGGCTGATCCGTTCGAAGGTACTGGCAGAAAGGGAATTGGATTATGTTCATGCCTCCCAGACACTTGGCACGCCGAACTGGAAAATCATCCTTTTCCAAATTCTGCCTAACGTCAGTTCTCTTATTATCGTGAACTTTACACTTAATTTAGCTGGCAATATAGGCATTGAATCCGGCCTGACTTTCCTGGGCTTCGGCCTTCCGGAAAGCACGCCGAGCCTTGGAACACTGGTGGCATATGCAACAAATCCGGATGTTCTGGAAAATAAATGGTGGATCTGGGTACCTGCATCAGGCATTATTTTAGTGCTAATGCTGAGTATAAATTTTATTGGCGAAGCGCTTAAACGCTCTGCTGATGCAAGACAAAGAAGAGGTTAATTAAAGGGGAGTGAACCACAATGAAATTAAAAACTTATAGTAAAGTATTAAGCGCCATGGCAGTATCTGCACTTCTGCTGTCCGCATGCTCATCAGACGGCGGTTCAACGAAGTCAAACGGAAAAGAGAATAATACTGCAAAAGTTGATACTTCAGCATTTAAGACTAAATCATCCAATAATAAAGCAGATGTCAGCGATGGTGTTTTAAATTATGGTCTAGTTTCCGACACACCTTTTGAAGGAATCCTAAACAGAGCATTTTACGAAGGTCAGCCAGACTGGGAAGTTATGAAATTCTTTGACGAGAGCCTTCTAGGCGCTGACGATAACTTTATATATGATCAGTCAGGCGCAGCAACCTATAAGCTATCGAATGATAACAAAACGATTACATTAAAAATCAGGGATAATGTAAAATGGCATAATGGAGATCCTGTAACAGCTGAAGATCTTGAATACGCTTATGAAGTAATCGGCAGCCCTAAGTATGCCGGAGCCCGCTATGATACCCAAATGAGCATGGTTGAAGGAATGGCAGCTTATCATGCAGGAAAAGCCAAGAAAATCTCAGGGATCAAAATTACCGATCCTCATACCATTTCCATTACTTTTACGCAGGCTAATCCTTCCGTGCTGACAGGTTTATGGACAGCTCCGCTGCCGAAAAAATACTTAGCAGGAATTCCTGTTGATAAAATTGTTTCTTCTGATCAGATCCGCAAAAAGCCGATTGGGTTTGGGCCATATAAAATTAAAAGCATCGTGCAGGGAGAGTCTGTAACATTTGAGGCAAACAATGATTACTGGAAAGGCAAGCCGAAAATGAAGGGCGTTGTCCTTAAGGTTGTAAATCCGCAGATCGCCACTGCATCTCTTCAAAAAGGCGACCTTGATGCTGTAGGCCAGCTTCCAGTTGAACAGTATGATCAAGCTAAAAAACTTAAAAATGTTGAAATCCTAGGAACGGTAGATTTGGCTTATTCTTACATTGGATTCAAAATGGGCCATTATGATGCGAAAAAAGGCGTCAATGTGATGGATCCTAATAATAAATTCAAGGACAAGCGCCTTCGCCAGGCAATGGGCTTTGCACTTGATAATAAGACGGTTGGAGAAAAATTGTATAAAGGGCTCCGGTTCCCTGCAACAACGGTTGTGCCTCCTTCCTTCCCGAAATATTATGATAAGGATGTAAAAGGCTTCACATATAACAAGGATAAAGCGAAAAAGCTTCTTGATGAAGCAGGCTACAAAGATACAAACAAGGACGGCTTCCGTGAGGATCCGAATGGCAAGGAATTCAAGCTGAATTTTGCAACTATGAGCGGAAGCGACATTTCTGAGCCATTGGCAAAATTTTATATCCAGTCCTGGAAGGATGTTGGCCTAAATGTTGAGCTTCTTGACGGCCGTCTTCATGAATTCAACTCTTTCTATGATAAGCTGAAAAAGGATGATCCAAAAGTGGACATCTACCAAGCAGCATGGGGTACCGGATCGGATCCAGATCCATCCGGCATCTGGGCAAAAGAAGCGCCATTTAACTACACCCGCTGGGTTAATGATGAAAACGATAAGCTTTTAAAAGAGGGCATCTCGCCAAAAGCATTTGACGAAAGCTACCGAAAAGAAGTTTATAACAAATGGCAGGAGCTTATTGATGAAGAAGCTCCAGTAATTCCAACATTGTTCCGTTATACTTTGGCTGGCTTTAACAAGCGTGTTAAAGGAGTTAAAATGCTCGGCGGCGAAGTGGATGACTGGTATGATGTATCTGTAACTTCTGAATCACCGGAAAAATAATTTAACAAAGAGGCGGCAGGTTTCCAACCCTGGCCGTCTTTTTTCTTGTAAAGAATTCTTTTCTTTTAGCAAGCAGTTTAGCCGGCAAGGAAGGACTTCTATTTAAATGTAAACGTTTCATTTTGGTTAAAAACGGATATATATAGATAAACGTTCCTTGAAGGAGTAGATTTTAATGGAAATCATTAATCCGAATGAGACAAAGAGAGAGCTTGAGAGGA
The DNA here is from genome assembly GCF_001866725.1 of Bacillus sp. MUM 13. Taxonomy (NCBI): domain Bacteria; kingdom Bacillati; phylum Bacillota; class Bacilli; order Caryophanales; family Bacillaceae; genus Bacillus; species Bacillus sp. MUM 13. Next base: position 64,682 of record NZ_MLYQ01000007.1, on the reverse strand, counting down.
TGTTTACCGAAGGCCTTGGAAGAACTCTTTCCCCCTATGAACATGAAATCCTGGATGATATCGTGGCCTATCCAGATGAAAAGAGAATTTCCTTTTTGGAAATGATGAAAGAACTGGTTAATAAGCATGCAAGAATCAGCTAATTAGAAATAATCCTAATAAAGGAGTGAAAACCATGAGCTATGGAGAATGGTATCAAAAGCGAAACCCTATATACACTAAATGGAAGCATCGTTGGAGCAGCAGAGCGAATATGGAAAACGGCTTGCTTTATGCAATACCTTCCGCTATCATGATTGCTCTTCCTTTTATGGTTTATCTTTTTTAGCAGACAGTGAAAAGAGCTCCATCCTCAGGTTGAGGATGGAGCTCTTTTAGGTTCAAAAGCATCTCAGTTATTATTTTCGCTGAGCCTTATGATTCTTTCCTTAAATAGGAAGGAAGCATGATATTTATCTTTTTAAAAAATGAAAAAGAGATATATAATAGAAATATTCAAAGTATTAGGGGGAGATTAAGCTGACCGGGCTAATTAATGAAAAAGATATTGTTTCATATATAAAAGAATTAGTTGAAATTCCAAGTCCATCCGGGTATACGGAAGCTGCTATTGCACATGTTGCTTCATTCATGCAAAAAAAAGGCATCTCCGCACAGATTACGAATAAGGGTGCCTTGCTTGCGAGCATTAAAGGGCAAGATGACAGCAAGCACAGACTTTTAACAGCCCACGTAGATACGCTGGGTGCCATGGTTAAAGAAATTAAAGGAAATGGCCGTTTAAGGCTGACTATGATCGGCGGTTTCCGCTGGAATTCAGTGGAAGGAGAGTACTGCAGCATCCATACAGCAGACGGAAGGATTTTCACTGGGACTATCCTGATTGATCAGACATCGGTTCATGTTTATAAAAATGCTGGAGATGCAAAAAGGGATGATAAGACCATTGAAGTCCGGATTGATGCAAATGTCAAAACCAAGGATGAAACAGAGAAACTTGGGATATCTGTAGGAGATTTTGTTTCCTTTGATCCCCGTGTTGAAGAAACAGATCATGGCTTTTTGAAATCCAGGCACTTAGATGATAAAGCCAGTGTCGGCATCCTGATGCATTTAATAGATGTAATTAATAAAGAAGGAGCCGCATTGCCGTATACCACACATTTCTTAATTTCTAATAATGAAGAAATCGGCTATGGAGGAAACTCGAATATCCCTGCTGAGACAATAGAATATCTTGCGGTAGACATGGGGGCAATCGGAGAAGGGCAAACCACCGATGAGTACAGCGTTTCAATCTGTGCCAAGGATTCGTCTGGTCCTTACAATTATAGATTGAGGCAGCATTTAGTTTCACTTGCAAAAGCGAATGAAGTGGATTACAGAGTGGATATTTATCCTTATTATGGATCAGATGCCTCAGCTGCCATTAGAGCGGGCCATGATGTTGTCCATGGCCTTATAGGTCCTGGCATAGATGCCTCCCACGCATTTGAAAGAACACATACTAAAGCATTAATCCATACTGCAGGGCTGCTGTATCATTATTTGCATTCCCCGCTTGCTTAACTCCATAGCAAAAGCGGCCCTTTTCAGGGTGCCGCTTTTGTTTTTACTATTAATGCTTTGGTTTATCAGTATCTCTCTGAGGATCGATATCCTGCCCGCTTTCTTTTTTCTTATCCTGTTCTACTGAATCATTATCTTTTATCTTATTTTCTTCCATAAAACATTCCTCCTTAAAATTATCCTGGCTGTTATAATTCAAGTTTTTTTGGGCCTTCGCCTTTGCTGTTCATAAGCAGAATGCTGTCTGGAATAATTTCAAGTATTACATAATTTGGATCTTCCGGACCATCGAACCATGGTTTAAGATGGTCATTCCACATTTGCTTTTTCAATTCAGGAGAATCCTTTACCTGGGATGTACCGTTGACTTCAACATATGAATCCCCGAAACCTTCTCCATCATATCCAAGCAAAACATGCACATATGGGTTGCTTTCAATTTCATCCACTTTTTCTGTTTCACCGTTTGTAGCGGTATAAAGAGTAGTGCCGTCATTAAAAAACGTCATATATCTCGCATGGGGACGGTCATTTTGTACAGAAGATAGTACTCCGACTTTATTTTCTTCAAGAATTTTTAAGATTTTCTCCTTTAATTCCTGCTGTTCCATTTTACCACTCCTCTTTAGTGACATAGTGTTACTTTTCCTCTAAAAGAAAAAGTCTAAACCTTCTTTTATTAAGGCTGCTTTCGTAAACTTTACTGCTAGGGAAAAGACGGCTGATTTCCTCTCAAATTTAACAAGGGATTGCCTCAGAGAACTCATTGAGAAATTAAAATCTTTAAGAAAAGCGCCTTTATTATTAACCAGCTGGTTTTCAGCGCACTTCATAATCTTTCGGACACACAGATTAATCAGCGCCACAAGTACCCCGGAAATTGGGGAAATGACATTTGCTGATGCAAAAATAATTTTATATGAATGAAAGCCTGACAATTTTTGCATACTACAAAGTATGCATTTTTAATCTTGTGTCTTTTGCTGAAAAGGCAATCCAGGATTTCTAACAATTCCAAAAGCAAAGGTGAGCAATCAAAAATGAATGTTGGAGAATTACTAATTATCGGCGGGGCCGAAGAAAAATGTTCTGACGCAGAAATTTTAACAAAATTCATTGAATTAGCCGGTGGAAAAGATGGCAAAGTAGGCATCCTGCCAACAGCAAGCAAAATTCCAGCAGAGGTTAGTGAAGAATACATTAAGACCTTTAAGAAATTAGGAGCCGAAAAAATAGAAGTTATTCACGTGGAATCAAGGGAACAAGCAGAGGATAAAAGGGTCGCCGATCTAATTTCGTCTTTGTCTGCCGTTTTTATTTCCGGGGGCGACCAAGGCCGTTTAACAGACTTGATTGGAGGAACAAACCTCCATCAATCTCTTACAGACAACTGGAGAAGGGGCATGGTTCTTGCCGGAACATCAGCAGGGGCAAGCATTATGGCAAAACAAATGATCCTCTCTGCGGATATGAAGTTAACAGACAATAAATTGAAGGTAAAGCTTGGGGAAGGGTTCGGTTTCCTGGATACCATTCTCATTGATCAGCATTTTTCTCAAAGAGGGAGATTTGACCGTTTATTAAGTGCAATTGCCCAAAATAAAGATACCATAGGGATCGGCATAGATGAAAACACAGCCATTTTAATTGATAATGAAAAATTTGAAGTATTCGGCCAGCACCAGGTACTGGTGATGGATGGAATTAACAGTGATTTTATAGACGTCAATATCTCTGAAAACGGCAGCGAAGAACTGACCGTTTCTCAATTTCAAGTTACTGCGTTAACAAAGGGATTTCAATTCGATTTGATAAAAAGAAAGCTAATACACCAAAAGGGGATAAAAGAATGAAGATCAACTGTGTGAAATACTTGAAGGGGCCCAATTATTTTACCTATTCACCTTCAATTTTCATCGAATGTGATATTGAAGAACTGGAATACCGGCCTTCTGACTCTATCCCTGGTTTTACAGAAACTCTGCTGAAGCTGCTCCCGGGCCTGAAGAAGCACACTTGCTCTCCTGGATACGAAGGAGGATTTGCAGAGAGGCTTGCAAGCGGCACCTGGATGGGGCATATTCTCGAACACATAGCTATAGAAATACAGGTTTCAGCAGGCATTGATGTTAAAAGAGGCAAAACACTGACAGGGAACCAGCCTGGCATTTACTATATTACTTATAGCTACAAGGAAGAGAAATCAGGATTATTTGCCTTTGAGGCAGCCGTTGAAATCATTAAAAGCATACTTGCGGATGAAAAAAATATTCCGGTTAATGACTTTATAGAAAAAACAGCAGCCCTTTTTTATAAAAATAAGCTTGGGCCAAGTACAGAGGCAATTTACGAAGCGGCACTTGCTGCCAAAATACCCGTCCAGAGAGTCGGCACGGAAAGTATGCTTAGATTGGGAACAGGCTCCAGGCAGAAATTCTTGCAAGCCACCATTAGCAGCCAAACCTCAAATATAGCAGTGGAAACTTCCTGCAATAAGCAGCTGACAAAAGAAACCCTGCAGGCATGCGGGATTCCAGTTCCGCAGGGGGAAGTTGTCGCTTCTATGAGTGAAATATTTCATACTGCAGACAGACTTGGTTTTCCTTTGGTCATCAAGCCTCTAAACGGAAGACAGGGACAGGGAGTCATTACAAATATAAAGAATAAGGATGAACTTTTTAATGTGGTGAACTGCCTGGGTAAGCATGAAGATACCTATATTTTAGAACGATATTTTGAAGGCAATGATTATCGTCTGCTGGTTGTTGATGATAAGCTTGCTGCTGCCAGTATGCGTACGGCTCCATTTATTATCGGCAATGGAAAAGACTCCATCCGCAATTTAATTGAGGAAGAAAACCTGAACCCGCTTAGAGGAGATGGACATGAAAAACCCATGTCAAAAATCCCGCTTAATCATTCGGTTTCCTGTTTTCTTGAGAAATTCGATTTGACCCTGGAAAGTATACCGGAAAAGGGCAAGATCATTGCAGTTGCAGGAAATGCCAATCTTTCTACAGGGGGGAGAGCGAGTGACGTTACAGAGCAGGTGCACCCTTCAATAGCTAAAATGGCTATATCTGCAGCGAAAGCTATCGGCCTTGACATAGCAGGAATAGATTTAATTTGCAAGGATATCTCTAAACCTGTGAACATAAATGAAATGGCAATTATTGAAATAAATGCAGCACCTGGAATACGGATGCATCTATATCCTTCTGAAGGGGAAATGAGGGACGTTGGCAAAACAATTGTGGACTATCTGTTTCCAGACAGAAGGGAAGCTGCAATCCCTATCATCTCAATAACGGGAACAAACGGAAAAACGACTACCGCCCGCCTCGTTCATCACTTTCTTTCCAAAGAAGGGATAGCAGTTGGAATGGCCAATTCTGATGGGGTCTTTATCGGTCAGCAGTGCCTTCATCAAGGAGATTGCAGCGGACCTATCAGTGCAAGACAGGTGCTTAATCATCCCATGGCCGATTTTGCAGTTCTTGAAACAGCAAGAGGAGGCATACTTCGTGAAGGGCTGGCTTTTAGGAATTGTGAAGTAGGGATTGTGACCAATGTGGCAGAAGACCATTTAGGGAGCGATGCAATAGATACTTTTGAACAGCTCGTTAAGCTTAAAAGGCTTATTCCTGAAGTTGTCCATGAAGAAGGCTATTGTATATTAAATGCTGATGATGAGCAGGTTGCAAAAATGGCTCCATACTCAAAAGGAGAAGTCATTTATACTTCAATTAATGAGCATTGCCGATATATCCAAAATGCCATTAAAAACGGAAAAAAAGCCTGGTTCTTAAATCATGACTCCTGGGTGGTTTATCATGATGGCAACGAATTAATCATGTTCCTGGATTGCCGGGATATACCAATAACAATTAATGGTTCAGCCAAGCACAATATTTCCAATGTTCTGCAGGCGCTTGCAGCAGCTCATTCACAGGGGATTTCCCTGCATGAATTAAGAAAAAAGGCTAAATCATTTATTCCTGATTCTGTTTTATCTCAAGGGAGATTTAATTATCAGGAAATCAGAGGCAGGAAAGTTCTTGTGGATTATGCCCATAATACCGCAGGGTTAAAAGCCATTTTTGATACGATTGCCGTATTTGATAAAAAGCGTGTCATATCAGTAATTGCGGGGCCAGGAGACAGGAAAGATGAAGATTTGAAAAAGATGGCGAAAATCACAGCGGATCATTCGGATATTTTTATTATTAAAGAAGATGATGACCTGAGAGGAAGAAAGCCTTTTGAAGTTGCGTCAATCCTAAAGGAAACGGCACTGGAATGCAGTATGGAAGAACATCAGACTCTCATTGTCCCGAAAGAGCTTGAGGCATTCAAGAAAGCTTGGGAGATATCGGTGCCAGGTGATCTGCTTTTGTTGTTTTACACAGATTTCGCGTATGTGAAGGAGTTTTTGCAAGGAACCATGAAACAATCATCGTATAAGCGGTAAGAAAAAGGTCCGGCTGGCAAGCCGGACCTTTTTGTGAGTTTTTTATTAGTTTTTGTCTAAAGAAGTTTGTTTGCCAGACTGCGGCAATTCATCCTTCTTGTAGATGCGCTTCAAGACCATGGTCTGGATAATCAGGAATAGTCCTCCTACTGACCAGTATAACGGCAATGCCGCTGGTGCAGTAAATGAAACAAACAATATCATTACTGGCGAAAGAAGGCCCATAAATTTCATGGTATTTTGCTGTTCAACTGGCATCTGCTGCAGGGAAACACGGAATTGCAGGTAGTAGATGATGCCGGCAATGATTGCCATGATATGGCTGGCCTGCCCAAGATTGTACCAAAGGAAGTTATGTGTCGCTATCTCATGTGACCCCTTAATTGCATAATAGAAGCCCATAAGTATCGGCATTTGAATTAAAATCGGCAAACAGCCCATGTTCAGCGGATTGACGCCGTGTTTTTGATAAAGCCCCATCATTTCCTGCTGAAGCTCCTTTTGTTTCGCGGGATCTTTTGTTTCTTTGATTTTCTTTTGGATGGCATCCATTTCAGGCTTTAAAAGGGCCATTTTCCCCTTCATCTGATTTTGCGTTTTATATTGTTTCATTGTCAGCGGCATTAATACCAGCCTGATGATAAACGTCATCATGATAATGCTGATTCCGAAATTTCCATGAAAAAGACTGGCGTTGAATTCAAGCATTTTAGTCATCGGATTAACAAGCAGATTATGAAAAACTCCTGTGCCCCCAGAAGTTGCCTGGCACCCTGATAAAGCAAATAATAAAGTTAATGCAGTTAAAGCAAGTACTATTTTTTTCAATTTCTTTCCTCCTCAAATTGTTTTACATTCATTTCAAGAGAGAAGGAAAGCTTGGTCCATCTGAATCATCAGGAGATTCTTTTCTTCTGACATAAGTGAAAAAGCGCTGCAGGCCCAGCCTGTTAAACTGGAAAGAAACAAGATTTGCCTGCTTCCACTGCTGTGTGCGAAGAAGATAATCGTACTTTTTAAAAGAAACGGAATCCTTTTTATTGATGATATATACAGCCGCAAAAGGGAGCAGGAATGTTAGCATATAGCCTGCCCACATTGCGCTGCGAAGGGTATTATAGTCTATTTCAAGCATTAATTCCCACATAGGAAACCCTCATTTATTGTAAAATGTCGTATCAGTATGCTGTTAGGCAGTGTGTTTGATTGTGTATGTTCTGCCTGATTCATTTTTTCATGAATCATATTTACCACTATAACAGTTTTTGTCCCGAAAATAAAAAAAAATTAATGGAATTCTGCAGCCTGTCCTAATAGCAGTATATGATTTCCAGAGATACTGTAAAACATGTTATCAGCGGTGTGAATTTCATACTGGCTTTATTTATCCAAATGGGTGTTTGGGCATGCATCTATATAAAACAATCTTCATAGTTATATTTAAAGCTAATATTAGGAGTGTGATGCCCATGAACGGATATAACCCGCAGCACCCATGGTACTATGGCCAGTATTTAAAAAAAGAACCCTGCAGTACCTTTCAGGAAAGATTCCCGCCATCTGGATTTCCGCAATTTTCGCCGCCTGGATCTTTCTTTCCCCCAGGCAACTCCCAGAATCCTTCGGGGCCGCAGCACCCTCCGCAAACGGGAGGCCAGGGAGGAAGCCAGCCTCCAGGGCCGCCGCAGGTCCATATTCCATATGAAGCCCAGGGCCACTAATTGAAGGCAGTAGATCCCGGTTCGCTTCGCGGCTGTTTATACAGATATACGTTTATATGGCTTCGAGACGGGCGCTCCTTCTGGTACTACCCGACATACATTGGCCGCAGTTCTGCAGCGGGTTACCGGTGGAAACCTAATTCAAGGCAATGGACCTATTACAAAATAGATGCGAATGAAATCCGTTCTTTTGAATGAACCTAACGGGACTATTTAAAAAGAGAGATTTTTAATTTACTGATTTAACAACAGAATGGAAATCACCAAAAGAAAACAGCTGCAGACTTTATCTGGCAGCTGTTTTTATATGCATGGAAGATTACTGCAGATTTTTTAAAAGTAATCGGGAAAATCTGTTGTTATGCCGTTAATGCCAAGACGGCTGAATTTCTTGATATATCTTTTTCTATTGACTGTCCAGGTAAATACAAACATATTATGACTTCTTATGCGCTTAATAAGCTTTTTATTGATCATTAGCCATTTAGGATTCACAAAGCTCGCAAATTCGGATATTTCAGCTAAGGTTTTTTCTGGAATTCCTCGCAGCGTATATTTAAAAAGAACGCCCGCCTGTATGTCCGGCAATAGCTGATGAACTTTTTTCATGGAATCAATACTAAAAGAATGAATCATGATTTTTTGGCTGCTTTGTACATTGCGCATAATAAGTTCTTCTGCAAGCTTGTTTTCGATGCCTTCATGCATGCCGGGGTGCTTTATTTCAATGAGCAATCCGGCATGGTGCAGGTATTTGTCTAAAACCTCGGCAAGAGTTGGTATTCTTTCATGTTTAAAAGCAGGGTCAAACCAGCTTCCTGCATCAAAGCCTTTTAATTCTTGTGCTGAATAATCGCTGACTTTTCCTTCCTGTTCAGTTGTCCGTTTGAGTGTGTAGTCGTGGCAGACGATTAATGTTCCATCTTTACTGAGCTGAATATCAATCTCAATGAAATCAGCACCCATTTGTATGGCTCTGTCAAAAGCGGATATTGTATTTTCAGGGCAATAACCGGATGCACCCCTGTGCCCTATTTTTAGAGGGCGGTTTTTGTTCTGAATGCGGCAGCCATTCTTGATCTTGCACAGCAGCCAAAAAAAGAGTGAAATACCTGCAGCTCCAGTAATAATCCAGACCATCATAATCCCTCGTTTGTATATGGATGAAAAGCACTTAACTGTATTCGTTTGCTGGAATAAACCAGACATAAAACATAAGCAAAGGCTCTTTTCTTAAAGATTGTTGTTACTTAAATAGTTCTCGAGGCAATTCCATTGTAATAGCAGGTTGATTGGAGCGGAAACCGAAGCATCCTGGAGCGGAAATCAACCCCTTGTTTCATAGCAACAAAGTTTACGAAAACAGCCTAAGCAAAAGAAGGGACAGCCGCCCTCCCGAAATTAGCGGAATATCAATAAAGAGTAAAGTAACTCGCTGGTGGAAGTGTCACTTTATCATAGTAGATATAATTTGAACAATCAAAAATTTATTTCATCATTATTTATACTACATGCTGCTTTTCCTCCATTCAAGTATATATAGAGTTTGAAAGGAGGTGAGGATGATGGCTAATGGAGTCCTTTACTCGAGCACACTTAAATTAAGCTTTGACACAGGCATGAATGAAAAGGGGGAAGCTGTGCTGAAAAGAAAGTCCTATGCAAATATCAAAACCCAGTCTACAGCTGCTGAGCTGTTTTCAGCTGCAAAATTGATAGCCAGCCTGCAAGTTAATCCGCTTCAGGAGGTTGTCCGTGAAGATGCAGCAAGTCTGCATGAATAAAATAATAGGAGGGATAATAAATGGCTAAAACTCTCGAATTGCTGTTTGCCACTCTGCAAGGCAAAACGGCCGTGCTTTCCATCGATGACCCGAAAGAGCCTGTTGATATGGCTAAGGTCAAACAGGCAATGGATCAAATTATTACATTAAATGTTTTTACTTCACGAACAGGAGATTACATCAGCAAAAAAGGAGCCCGTGTAGTAGAGCGAAACGTTGATGATTATGAAATGAATTAAGAATCTAGCTGCTTCCATAAATTGCAGCCGCAGCAGGTGTTTTTGAAATTTTTTGCAGGGAAGTGTGGTGCTGAAAAAATGGATCAGCTTCTTCCATTTGTAAGCGATGTAGGATTTCCTATTATCGTAACCCTTTATCTGCTTCATAGAATTGAAGCAAAACTGGATATGGTGAACGAAACCCTTATTGCTCTGCCAGATCGATTGAAAGATGGAATCCATAAGAAAGCAGGCTGACAGAAGAAAGGCATGATGAGCACAGCTCATCATGCCTTTCTTCTATTATTGATATAAAAATTACACAAGAATTAATGTTACATCGATATTGTTTCGTGTCGCTTTTGAATACGGACACACCTCATGCGCTTTTTCCATGAAGGATTTAGCTTCTTCGCGCTCAAGATCGGGAAGTGAGACATCCAGTCTTACCGCAAGCTTAAAGCCGCCGTCTGCTTCATCTTTGCCGATAGTTACATTTGCTGTAACAGATGAATCAGTTTTTTTTCGTGCTTTGCTGAGTACAAGGTTAAGGGCGCTCCCGAAACAAGCAGAATACCCCGCAGCAAAAAGCTGTTCAGGATTAGTTGCATTTTCTCGGGATCCGCCCATTTCTTTAGGGGTTCTTACATCAAAGTCAAGAATGCCATCCTCTGATTTAACATGGCCATCTCTTCCTCCTTCAGTTGTTACAGCTGCTGTGTATAGTGGTTTCATACTGAACATCTCCTTTTTGTAGGTTTACGTATAATTCAATAATTCCCCGCACAGGATTTCTTAAACGGAATTATGTGCAGATGCTATATTTTTTTGTGAAATGATGTGCGGGATAAAGGAGCTTTTTCATTAGGCTTTGTTAAATAACTCTGTTGATATTCGAAAAAATCAAACAAGCGTTCTATAATTAAATCAAGAACACTTGCTCGGAGGAATTGTAATGACTTTAAGAGAATTGATAGCGGAGATTAAAAAGTTGAATTCAGCAGAACAACATCGTTTAAAAGAATTCTTTATCATTTCATTTGGGTCTTTTCTGCTTCGATACATTCTTTTAAAGGGCGGTATCATATTCAAAATGTCAACAACTATCATAGTAGATTAAAAGGTTGGATGAAACGGATTCAATGGTGTGGCAGCAAAATACCTCGACCATTATTTGAGTTGGTTTCATTTGGATATTGTGAAGCATCGAAGTGATAATGCATCTATACCAAAATGCTTGTGGAAAGCTGTTTATTCTCCACAAGCATAACAAATGAAAGGATTAACAAGTTTCTGGAAGGGGGCGTAGGGTAAATGAATATAATAGATAGTATTTATGGCGATTATTTAATAGATGGAATTCTTGAAGAACTTATTTTCAGTAATCCAGTACAAAGACTAAAAGGCGTTTACCAAGGAGGAGCAAGTTATTTTGTTAATGAAAAGTGGAATGTAACGAGGTATGAACATTCCATAGGCGTAATGCTCCTAATCAAAAAACTTGGTGGCTCTTTAGAAGAACAAATCGCAGGATTACTTCACGATGTATCGCATACTGCATTTTCGCACGTTATTGATTTTGTGTTTGAAAATAAAAATGAAGATTACCACGAAAAAATTTATCATCAAATCATAACAGATTCAGAAATCCCTCGTATTCTTAGTAAATACGGATATGATTATAAAAACATTCTTTTAGACAGCTCTAATTGGAACTTGCTCGAACAACCAGCTCCTGAGTTATGTGTTGACAGGATAGATTACACCTTGAGAGATATGTATCGATACGAAAACATCACAATAGAGGAAATTGATGTTTTCTTAGGTAATTTAATTATTATAGAAGGAAAAATATACTTAAAGGATATAAAGACTGCTGAATGGGTTGTAAGAACGTATTACCAAGAGGTTATTGATTTCTTTATGAATCCTCTTAATATTTATGGTTATGATTTCTTGGCTAAGACTTTAAAAATCGCTTTGGATAAAAAAATAATTAATACAAATACACTACTCGGAACCGATGAAGAAGTAATGGACTTCTTGCATTTATCCAACGATATGGAGGTTGAAAATCTTATAAATCACATACATCGAGGTGTAATTGTTAAAGAAGATAAGGCCGAATATCATTTGCATCGTAAAAATAAAGTGAGGTTAATTGACCCATCTGTATTCTATGATGACCAACTTATACCTTCTTCTGAATTATCATTTGAAATTAAAAAGATGAACGAAAACGCTAAGAGAAAAGCTGAGGAAGGTATGTATGTGAAAATAATTTCAAACTAATTTTCTTTTTAAAAAATATTTTGGGACTTTCAATAAGAAGTCCCAAAATATTTAAGAAAAAACAACCATAAATTTTACCATAGCCTTTCATTAAATTAAAAAAGCCAGAATAATAGGAGAGCAGCTTCATGACGAAAAAAATGAAGAGGATGCTGCTTGCAGGAGCTGCATCCTCTTCATTATGGTGTAATTCCCTAAATTATAATTTCACGACGTTTTTAGCTTGAGGTCCGCGGTTGCCTTCTTCAATTTCGAATTCAACTTCTTGGCCTTCATCAAGGCTTTTGAAGCCTTCACCTTGGATAGCAGAAAAATGTACAAATACATCGTCTCCGCCTGGAACTTCAATAAATCCAAAACCTTTTTCACTGTTAAACCATTTTACTTTACCTGTTACCATTGAAAAATCCTCCTAAAAATAAACAAAAATTAATATGCTATTCCAGCTTCCCATTTGTGAATGTGAAGTGGAAATTCACACATTATCAAACCCCCGCTGTGTATGGGTGCAGATGTTTGATAATGTATGAATTTAAGGAATTTCTGGTAGAACATCAGTTAATAAAATTATAATTCAATATTTGAAAAATAACAACAAATGTGACGGTGAAAACTTATTCCATATCATCTCCTGCTTTTAATGGAATATACATCTGTTAATAAACCTGTGATTTTTTTGCTGTTTTCCCTGCACATTGCGCAGGAATAGTGAAAGCTGCTTCCATGTAAAATCTGCAGGGTATAATAAGCAAGCCAAAAAGATATAAGTTGGCTTTGTCGTTTTTTTACCCGCATCGATTAAAATTAAACCCTATAATTTGTATTTTTTTTCTGAAGTTTATTTTTTATTTAATAGGAGAAACTCTTTGGAAAAGGAGGCTCTATTAAAATGTTGAAACTTAATAAATGTATACCTGTTCCTGTACTATGCATGGTTTTGATGGCTGGCTGCGGGGCGGGAGGGGAAAATGATGCTTTGCAACCTGTCCGGGAGCCGAGTGTGAAGGCAGCACAAAAAGACAGCTTGAATGATTCAGACGTACATACAGCAAAAGAACTAAAATCCGGATCTATGAAGGTTTTGTCTCTGATTGAGAGCATGGTAAAAAAAATGAAGCTGTCAAGCGATGCGGAAATCAATAATATGGGCGCTGAAGTAGAAAGAAAATGGGACAAGATAGAGAAGCTGGTAGAGAAAAAGTATCCGCAGGATTACAAAAATATTGAACAAAGTCTGTATCCTTTGATTGCAGAGGCGAAAAAGAAAAAACCCGACAGACAGAAGCTTGGTAAGTTTTCCGAGGAAACTAGACAAAAACTGATTTTGTTTCAGTCACATTTGAATCTTCCTTAACCATACTTAATTCTTCTCTTCATATTATCATCATGTTTCTTTTTTAGTCTTACGGGTAAATGGAGAGTAAGAAAGGGTGATAAAGCATGGCAAAAGGAATTTTTAAAAAAGTGATCATTGCAGCTGCACCGCTTATAATCAGCCAGGCAGGCAAGTATTTAAGGAACAGGAAAAGAGTAAAAAACATGCAGCAGGCAAATATGGTAAAATAAAAGGCGCTTACTGAGCGTCTTTTTATTTTGCCCAAAAACTGGATCCAGCGGCATAAAGTTTAAGAGGTAAACGAACTGAGATGCTTGTTTCTGCATATAATGGCAGGCAATGAATGATACTTGGCAAGGTTTATTGATGGGCATGTAGCCAAGGAATAAGCAATTATGATATATTTTTTTATGTGTATAAAAAATTTGCATCAGCAGGCTACATATAAGGATGCTGACAGGTTATGGGATGTTTACGCATTTTTTGAAAAAGAGAAGGAAAGGTTGCATTTTAATGTAAAGGAATATTAGGCCCCCGTAGAGGGCATTTACAAATAAAACAGGCAAATTGAACGATGAAAGGAATATGATACATGACTACTTTAAAAGATGAGGTTCAATCAAGGCGGACCTTTGCCATCATTTCTCACCCTGATGCCGGTAAAACGACACTGACTGAGAAATTGCTGTTATTTGGCGGTGCGATCCGTGATGCTGGAACAGTAAAGGCAAGAAAAACAGGAAAATATGCGACAAGTGATTGGATGGAAATTGAGAAACAGCGCGGAATTTCGGTTACATCCTCCGTTATGCAATTTGACTATGATGATTTCCGGGTCAATATTCTTGATACCCCTGGTCACCAGGACTTCAGTGAAGATACGTACCGTACGCTTATGGCAGTGGATAGTGCGGTTATGATTATCGATTCGGCAAAGGGTATTGAAGATCAGACAATTAAGTTATTCAAGGTTTGCCGGATGAGGGGCATCCCCATTTTCACGTTTATCAATAAAATGGACCGCCAGGGTAAAACGCCGCTTGAATTGCTTTCTGAGCTTGAGGAAGTACTGGGAATAGAATCATATCCAATGAACTGGCCGATAGGGATGGGTAAGGATTTTGTAGGAATTTATGACCGGTTTAATAATAGAATAGAACAATTTAAGACCGAAGGGGAAGACCGCTTTCTCCCGCTGAATGAGGATGGAGAGCTGGCAAGCGGCCATGCTTTGAAAGATTCTCCTTTATATGAACAGACACTGGAGGAAATTATGCTTCTTTCTGAAGCAGGAAACCAGTTTTCAGAAGAAAGCATCGCAAGCGGCAAGCTGAGCCCTGTGTTTTTCGGAAGTGCGCTTACAGCTTTTGGGGTACAGACATTTTTAGATGCTTACCTTCAATTTGCCCCGGCACCTCAACCCCGCTCATCATCAGCTGGAGAAGTAAACCCGGTTGGCAATGAGTTTTCCGGTTTTATTTTTAAGATTCAGGCGAATATGAATCCTAAACATCGTGACAGGATTGCCTTTTTGAGAATTTGTTCAGGTAAATTCGAAAGAGGGATGAGTGTATTTTTAAGCCGGACGGGCAAGCCGATCAATCTGTCATCATCCACCCAATTCCTGGCAGATGACAGAAATATGGTAAATGAGGCAGTTGGCGGCGATATTATCGGTTTATATGATACAGGGAATTACCAAATTGGCGATACAATCACGACAAGCAAGGATATGTATCAATTTGAGAGGCTCCCGCAGTTTACACCCGAGTTGTTTGTTCGGGTTACGGCCAAAAATGTCATGAAGCAAAAACATTTCCACAAGGGAATTAACCAGCTTGTACAGGAAGGGGCCATTCAGCTGTTCAAGACAGTAAGGATGGAAGAATATCTTTTAGGTGCAGTCGGGCAGCTACAATTCGAGGTTTTTGAGCACAGGATGAAAAATGAATATAATGTTGAAGTGATTATGGAAAGAATGGGCAGTAAAATCACACGCTGGGTTGAGGATGAAAAGCTGGATGAAAATCTTCACAGCTCAAGAAGCGTACTTGTGAAAGATCGTTATGGCAAATATGCATTTTTATTTGAAAATGAGTTTGCTCTTCGATGGTTCAATGATAAAAATCCCGATGTAAAGTTATTTAATCCGATGGATCTTAAATAAGACCAAAACAAAACCGCACAGCTTTGTGCGGTTTTGTTTTGGCTTGCGGCAAAAAGCTCTTTTCATCACCCCTGTTATTAGGCAGTATTCAGCCTGCAGAAGGCTTTGTGAATCTGCAAAACTAATCACCTGTGAGAAAATGGAAGAATGAATCTTTTTAAAGTTCAGTCTTTGCGTTACAATGATAAATGAAGGAATACACATAATCTTATTCTAAATAAAGGGGCAATCGGAAGAATATGTTAATCATTATTGTGCTGATTATATTATCCTATCTTTTCGGCAGTATAAACGGCGCCTATTATGTGACGAAGCTTGCCTCCGGAAGCGATATCCGCCAGCTTGGAAGCGGAAATGCCGGTGCAAGAAATGCTGGCAGGCAGCTTGGGAAGTTTGGCTTTTTAGCTGCATTGCTGATTGATGCAGGAAAAACCCTTGTCATGCTTACCATTGCCAGTTCAGCATCACATGACAGGCCATTTGTAAATATCCTGTGTGCTGCTTTTCTATTATTAGGCCATATCTGGCCGGCTCAGCTTCGTTTTCATGGAGGAAAGGGTGTTGCTGTTTTGCTGGCATCCGTCCTTTTTCTGGTGCCTGCAGCCATTCCTGTTATAGGTATTTTGATGGCAGTCTGCTATTTATTGATGAAAAAATTCACCGTTCCCGGTTTAATTTCCCTGCTGAGCATTCCAGTTACATCTTTTATAACAGGAAAACCCATAACATATACAATTGGGCTGCTTATCCTCGCTGTTTTCGTAATAGCAGCGCATATACTGAAGCTTCATCAAATAACCCCAGCTACTACATAAGAGGAGTGACCAATATGAAATCTTCTTCGTTCATCTACAAAATTGCATCCGAACAGGATGAATTTGAGCAAATTAACGAAATGAACTATCAGACTTTCGTTGAAGAAATTCCCCAGCATCAAAAGAACGGGCAATCCAGTCTCGTTGACCGTTTCCATAAAGAAAATACCTATGTGATAGCCAAACACGGAAATATAGTTGTCGGAATGATCGCCATCAGGGCAAATCGGCCATTCTCCCTTGATGAAAAACTCGGGAATCTTGATGAATATTTACCTCAAGGATCAAAGCCGTGTGAAGTTAGGCTGCTTTCAGTCAAGAAAGAATACCGTAAAAGCTATGTGTTTTATAAAATGACAGATTTACTTGTATCTCATTGTCTGGAGAACCAATATAATATGGCGCTTATCTCCGGTGTGGAAAAGCAGATTCCGCTTTATAAACGAATGGGCTTTGTGGCTTTTGGAAGCATGACGGGAACGGGGGACGCCAAATTCCAGCCCATGTATCTCACGAAGGAAAAATTTGAAAAATCCACTAAAGCCTTTAAACGGATGATGGAACGGAAACAGCAGGAAACAAGAAAGTACAGCTTCCTCCCAGGTCCTGTACCAGTTGGAGAGGAAATAAAGAAAGCTTTTTCCATGCCTGCAATTTCCCACCGGGCAAACAGCTTTCACAGTGACCTCCAGGAAGTGAAGGATCTGCTTGGCCATTTTTTTCAAGCAAATTTTGCAGAAATTACAGTGGGAACAGGCACACTCGCCAATGATCTTGTGGCTGCCCAGATTTCTTCTCTGAATAAGAAAGGGCTCATCTTGTCTAATGGAGAATTTGGCTGCAGGCTCATAGACCATGCTGCGAGGTTTCACCTGAATTTCGAATATCTGGAAAAAGAGTGGAACATGCCGATTTCCCATGAAGAAATAAGTGATGTTCTGCAAACTAATCCCGATATCGGGTGGCTATGGACCGTGCATTGTGAAACATCTACAGGTTATTTGTATGATTTAGAAGCCATCCAGAAAATCTGCGATGCATACGGTGTAGAGTTATGTGTGGATGCCTGCAGCTCTCTTGGGACGGTACCTGCCAATCTGTCTAAGTGTTATCTGGCTTCAGCTGTCAGCGGAAAAGGACTGGGCTCCTACCCAGGACTCGCAATTGTTCTTCACAGAGAATCAATCCAGCCAAATCCCAATCTCCCCCGATATCTGGATTTGGGATTGTACCAGGAAAAGGACAGTGTGCCTTTCACTCATTCTTCTAATTTGGTAAAAGCTCTGAAGGCTTCCTTACATACAATTAATATTACGGAAAAGAAACGATTATCTGACTTTGCCAGAAATCATTTACAGTCAGCCGGACTTGAAGTTTTAGGGAACGCCGATTACTCTCCGGGCATCATTACAATTGCTATCCCATCATATCTTTCCTCCCGGGAAGTGGGGGATAGGCTTTCTGAAAAAGGTATTCTATTAAGCTACGAAAGTGAATATTTACTTAAAAAAAATTGGGTCCAGGCAGCATTTATGGGGGAACAGACTCGTGAAGCAGCATTAAGGATGGTTACAGAGCTGAAGCAGCTATGCTGTAATCCAAGGGAAGAATCAGTGATATGGTGAAGGGAAGAATAAATCTGCCTCCTGAAAAACTCGTGCTTATCGCTTTCCTTCTTCTTTGGCTGAAAACGGCCATCGTATCATTTATCGGATTTGATTTCAGCATTGTATCCTGGCTTGATGTGCTTCTTTTAATGATTAATTCAGCTGGCTCGCTTTTGCTCATGCTGGGACTGAGCTTTTATTTTGGAAGAAGGCTGAACAGAATCCTCCTGATTGTCATAATGGTTTTGATAACAGGGCTTTTGTATGCTGATTTGCTTTATTACCGGTTTTACATTGATTTTGTTACGGTATCGGTTTTCTTTCAATTCAAAAATGTGGGAGGCATTGGCCCAAGCACATTTGAACTGGTAAAGGCCTGGGACCTGCTTTTATTTGCAGATATCTTTTTAATCGCCTGGCTGTCAAGGCGCTGTGACAGGCAGAGGCTTGTGATACCTTCTATCATCAGGAAACGCTATATTGCTGCAGGTATTGCTCTTGTCCTGCTTGTAGCAGGTCTGGGGCTTTTTCAGTCCTCACGCCTGTTCTCTGCTGCCTATAACCGCAGCCAGATGGTAAAAACAATAGGGCCCTACAATTATCATTTGTATGATATTGCTATGGCGCTTCGGCCCCCGCTTGACCAGGCGCTTGCAGATAAGTCTGATACGGCTGCCATAAGCCAATATGTGTCATCACATAAACAAAAGCATTCAGGCTTATTCGGGATCGCCAAAGGGAAAAATATCGTGTTGATCAGCATGGAATCGACCCAAAATTTCGTGATAAACCGGAAAGTAGACGGAAAGGAGATCACTCCCTTTCTCAATAAGCTAGTGAAAAAAAGCTATTATTTTAATTCGATTTACGATCAGACTGCACAGGGAAAAACATCGGATGCAGAATTTATGGTTGATAACAGCCTTTATCCGCTATCAGGGGGATCAGTTTTTGTCAGAAGGCCGGAAAATACCTTTAATAGTCTGCCAAAAATATTAAAACAGCATGGAAACTATTATTCTGCCGTTTTTCACGGAAATGATGCAAGCTTCTGGAATAGGGAGAACATGTATAATCATCTGGGATACAATCGTTTTTTCTCAAAAAAAGATTTTACAGTGACCGAGGAAAATTCAATAAACTATGGCATCAAGGATATTCCTTTTTTTGAGCAAAGCATTCCATACCTGAAAAGCCTGCCTCAGCCCTACTATGCGAAGATGATAACATTGACTAATCATTTTCCTTTTTTGCTGAATGAAGAGGACCAGATGATATCAGCAGCAAATACCGATGAAGGTGTTGTGAATAGATATATTACTACTGTCCGGTATGAAGATGAGGCACTGCGGCACTTTTTTCAGCAGCTGAAAAAGAATGGCATGTACAAAAATACGATTTTCGTATTATACGGAGATCATTACGGGATTTCTGAAAAATACGAAGAAGCCCTAAGCACATTATTAGATAAAAAGGATATGCCGGCCAATCACACGAAATATCGCCAGGTGCCTCTTATCATCCATATTCCCGGCCAGGAAGAAAAGACTATTTCCACGCTGGGAGGAGAGGTAGATATCAGGCCGACTCTGCTGGATCTGCTGGGGATTGATGACAGCAGGCATATCTCGTTCGGGCAAAATCTCTTTTCAAGAGATCCCAAACATCCTGTCATCTTCCGTAATGGAGGGTTTGCTGCCAACAATCTGATTTATCAGGATAATATATGCTATAATGCCAGGTCGGGTGAGGAACTGGAAAGCAAATCCTGCGAGCCTTATCAGGATACTGTGCATAAGGAGCTTGATTTATCCGATGAAATCATTTATGGAGACCTGCTGCGTTTTAAATGAACCACTCTTGAGTCTGCGTAAAAATACGCAGGCTCTGCTTGGCTATCCTGCTTAGCCTGGCAGTAATTTCTTAATAGAATAGAACATCTGTAGTAAACTGTGCAGGCAAAGGCACAATGTATGTGGTATTGAACGTCTTCAATAACTTTGGAGTTCCATATACCTGCATACACGACTTCGATATGACTGAACGTAATAAAAAAGGATTAATAAAGACAGTGGCGGCGCTTAAAAAGGTACTAACTTTAAATCACAAAATCGAACGGTTATGTGATTTAAAAGGTAACAAAAAATTTGATCACAGTAATTCGATTGTATTAGATTACTATAATTGGGATAACCTGTATCAAACAGATCCGAATGGGTACCGCCAGATGATTCAGAATTTATTATTGCTGTTTGGAAAGAGCTAGAAGGGTAAGGGCAACCTGAACCAGTTAAATAAAAATTTACGCCGTCAACTTACTACGGTCTAAAACAGATTGAAGTTAACAGAAACCAAGTATGGTTTCTGTTATTTTTTTGAACTTAGGATTCTATTTGCATGCTATGCTGTTCTTTGAAAAAACTTTAACTTTTTGAAACTTTTTTAGAGTATAGATTCCACTAATTAGTAAAGGGGGTCATAGAAGATGGAAACGGAAAGCCATCGGCTAGTAAAAAAAGCAATCAAGGGGAATAAGGGCGCCTTTGAAAAGTTATTTCAAGAGCATTATGAAAGAATCTATCGGACTGCATATCTTTATGTACATAACGAAGCAGATGCGTTGGATGTTGTCCAGGAGGCAACCTATCAGGCCTTTACATCTATTCATTCGTTAAAAAATCCGGAGTATTTTTCGACATGGTTTACCAGAATTGTCATTCGTTGTTCAGGCAGGGTTCTAAAGAGAAAGAACAATATTGTTCCGCTGAGTGATGAAATCTTGTCGAATCTGCCGGGCCATGCAAATGTATACATTGAAGAATCCTTACTGCTAAATGCAATTAAGAAGTTGAAAGAGAATTACCGTACAGCGATTATACTTTTTTACTATTACGATTACTCGATTAAAACGATTAGCAGTGTCATGGAGATTCCTGAAAGTACAGTAAAAACATATTTAAGCAGAGGGAAAGCCGAATTAAAAAAGTCTTATAACGAGGAGGAGGGCAAGTGCCATGGATAATAAGGAAATGAAGGCAGCAATTGAACAAATACCTGTGCCAAAAGAAAAAGTGTTTGAAGCAATTGATAAGGGCCTCACAAAAGCAAGCCAGGGTGGACGCTCGAAGAAAAAGAAAGTTCTGGCAGGTTCCGCCACTGCGGCTGCGCTTCTTGGGATTACGCTTGCTTCAGGCTTTATCAACCCAACTATGAACAAAGTATTAGCAAATGCACCTTTAATAGGCGTCCTCTTTCAAGAATTTGATGATTCAACGGGTGTAAATCTAGCAAACCAGGATGCTGTGACTGTATTAAACCAATCCCAAACGAAAAACGGAGTAACCGTGAAGCTGACCAGCTCTTATTTTGACGGCAACGTTATTTCCATTACCGGATTTGTCGATGAGGATGTTGAAAAGGGGCATAACGAAAAAGGGGAAGTGAGCTTTGATGTAAACTTTGAGGGGAATAAAGGTGATCATGATCCTTGGCTTGGAATATCGCATGATATCAGAAAAGTGAAAAACGGATACAACTTTCAGTGGAAAACAGAATACCCATATGAAAAAATTCCAGATCACTTCACTCTCCCCGTTACCATACATAGTATTAACGGCATTAAGGGTGAATGGAACTTTGATATTCCTTTTCAGCAGGACAAAAACACTACCCTGGCAATCAAACATGAACAGGCCTACCCTGATGATGGGGTGAAAATCAAGTTGGAAAAAATTCTTACGGCAAAAGCGTCCTCGACTCTTACTTATGAAATAGTAGAGAAATATAAGGGCGATGACATTTATATTGATAAAGCCGTGGATGATAAAGGAAAGGTATATCGGTTTGACAATGGAACAGACCTTTCCGAATCTACACATAAGGATGGGTTCCATAGCACTGTCCGGAGGGCAATGACAATCGTAGATAAGGATATTTCTTCGCTTACGTTTTATCCTACACTCTCGTTCGCTGACCCTAAAGTCCACCAGCTTTTGGACAAAAAAACCTTTACATTAAACAGCACGCGGTTTGATTTAGGCGTGCAGGTAAATGATGTTGCCCAAAAAGCCGGGGAATTGGTAATAGATTATCAACTTACAGGGCTTCCGAAGAATCTGAGTCAACGTAAACTCGAAACGATTAATCAGAATTTGGAGTATCTTATCTGGTTGGTTGATAAGGATTATCTAGCCAAAATCGACCCGGAAAATCCTTGGCTACCTAAAAACCACGGTGTTCCGTTTAATAAAGTAAAATTGATTGATAAGGCCACAGCACACTTCCAATCTACTTTCGACTTAAACGGACAAGAAAGAATCGAGAATTTTAAGCTGGGAAATACAATGTTTTTATTTGATTTTTCAAGCTTTGTCTCATCTAAGGAATTAAAACCATTTACTGTTGAACTCCCTAAGAAAGAATAAACTCATAAGACATCTCATGTATTGCCACATACCCTCAACACAGGTTGATTGGAGTGTAATAAGAATAAGGTGCGACCTAAGCAGGCGCAGCTGAAGAAGGCTCACCGCTTGCGTGGAAAGCGAGCATCCTGAAGAGGAAATCAACACCTTGTTTCATAGCAGTAAAGTTTACGAAAACAGCCGTATTAAAAAAGTCCCGGGTTTTTAGCGAGTAAAAACAAAAATTCAACTGGATATAGGAATAAAGTAACTGCTTTTCTGGCAATATACCAGAATCATCTGTAAAATATAATAGATAAATAAGTAAGAAGGAGAATATTATGGAATACGGATGTGCAAGCTGCGGAGTTACATTTAATTTACTTAACAAAGGATATTTATATGTAAAGGGAAGCAGAGAGATACCCAGTATAATTTCTCAGGCAATGCCTTATCGGAAGGGATATGCCATTTCATTCAGCAGTGAAGCAGAACTGAGTGAATTGGTGGGGACATTGTTGTCTTCCATAGGGGACGGGAGCCTTGAAGGCAATATCATGCCAGCATTAAATCAATATTACCCCGTATATCCTCTTGGTGAAATAGCTGTGAGAATCCAGAATTATGAAATTGTGGATATGATTCAGTCTACAGATTTTACAAGCTTTTTTCAGCCTATTATCTCATTGAAGGATGATAGTGTATTTGCCTATGAATCTCTTTTGCGCGATCCAAGAGGAAGAATATCTCCTGGTGATTTATTTGAAGTTGCCCATAATGCCGGAATGCATAGCCTTTTAGATCAAAAAGCGAGGGAAACAGCAATACGGACACGTTCTGCAAAAATACAGGATGGCATTAAAAGCTTTATTAATTTTTTGCCTTCCACTATTTATAATCCTGAATTCTGTTTGAAACATACTTTTCACAACGTTAAAAAGTATAAGGTCAATCCCGATGATTTGGTTTTTGAGGTCGTTGAAACCGAAAAAATTATTGATATCGATCATCTTAAGGAAATTTTCAGGGTGTATAAAAGAGAGGGAATCCAAGTGGCGCTTGATGACTTTGGAAGCGGACATTCAACGTTGGATGTACTGATTAGGCTTGTTCCGGATTATGTGAAAGTGGACCGGTCGAAAATCATGTATTGTGACCAAAACGCTGAAAATCAAGAATATTTAAGAGAATTAGTGAGGATTTCAAGAGAACTCGATATCACCGTGCTTGCAGAAGGGATAGAAAGACAGGAAGAGCTGGCATTTTGCAGGGATATTGGCATGAATCTTGCGCAAGGATATTTTTTAGGCAGGCCGCAAAGCGAACCGGAGATATTCAGCGGCATAGTGTAAATCCTTTGCTTTATACATAAAAACAGAAGGCAGGCGGATAATCCGCCTGCCTTCTGGTCGGTACTGCTATAAAAGTACAGTAACTCATAGGTTTCCATTTATTGATCGAATGGAATGATTTGCTGCACTTCTGTTTTTTGCTGCAGCAAGTTCATGCGCATGACAACATTTTGCAGAATGCCGATCGACAGCATAAGCAGTAAAAGTGAAGAGCCTCCATAACTGATAAATGGAAGTGTAATCCCGGTAATTGGAATCAATCCAGTCACACCGCCTATATTAATGCACACTTGAATTCCGATCATTGATGAAATGCCGATCAGCAGCAGGCTGCCGAAGGGGTCTTTACATCTTGCTGATAAAGTGAAGCCTCTCATCACGATGAATCCCAGGGTAAGCAAAACAAATAAAACACCGAATATCCCTAATTCTTCTGCAATGACCGCCATGATAAAGTCTGTATGTGACTCAGGAAGATAGCCGTATTTTTGAGTACTGTTGCCAAGACCGACTCCTTTAAGACCTCCAGATCCTATCGCTAAAAGAGAATTGGCAAGCTGATATCCATCGTCCCCAGCTTTTCCTGCTCCAAAAGGATCGGTTAGCCCGTTAAACCTTGAAAGCCTCTCTTTCGAAAGAACGGACGAAAGGTTCCCGGTTACAAGCATACCGAGAGCAAATATCGCGGTGATGCCAGTACCCAGCACACCCAGCTTTCCAAGGCTCTTCCATGACATTCCTGAAGAAAGTATAATGGTACCGGAAATCGCAAGGATGATCATCGCGCTTCCGTAGTCAGGCTGAAGAATGATTAAAAAACAAATTAACACCAGAAAGACAATAGGGGGGATGACGGCTTTGTCGATGTTATTGATCCGGTCCTGCCTTTTTCCGTAAATGGCCGATAAATAAATAATCATAGCCAGTTTGGAAAATTCGGCAGGCTGAATGGAAGTAGATCCGAATTTAATCCAGCTGGTTGCATTTCCGGCTGTGTGTCCAACAAGTGTAACCAGAAACAGGAATAGTGACATGCCAAGCATCATAATCATAAGGAATTTTTTATTTTGATACGCCTTATAAGGAAAAATCATGGCTGCAATCATTACAATGAATGAGAAGATCATGGCTAGTTTTTGTTTTTGATAAAAGTAATCCATAGTTTGTCCATAACGGGCCACTGCTGTTATCATACTTGAACTGTATACCATCACTAATCCAAATAAGCAGAGTAACACAACAGCTATGAAAATGGGGTAATCGTAAGCTCTTACTATTCTTTTCAATTGTGCTTCACCTCTGATTTTGCGTACGCTTTACATGGAACGCTTTCTTCTATAGTAACTGAAAAAGCGTACAATGATAATAGAATTCTAATCTTTTTTCAAGAAGTAAATCAATAATAAATGACTATTAATTGAATGTTAAACCAGAATACCTGCTTTATTTCCGGAATTTGGGTGTGTCCTTATGTTCGGATACACGAATTTTCCCGGGAGACAATTTATCAGGGGAAATGAAAGCGGAAATTGAGTAAAAAAACGATTGCCATAATCCCTGATTTTATATATAATATAAATAAGTTAATACTGATTTCCTTTCAAAGGGGAGTAGCGTTAGGGTTCGCCCTAAAACAAAGTCGTCAATTCGTGGATTTAATTTCCATCGGCTTTGTTGACATGATTCCATGTTCAGCAAGACCTTTGCCTATCATGGCAGAGGTCTTTTTGTTTTATCCAGACCGAAATGCCAATATTGATAGTGAGAAAGGAAAAATTCTTTTATCGGAGGCTGGGTTATGGATGCATCAATTTTAATGGAATACGGATGGGTACTTTTGATACTTGTCGGCCTTGAAGGGATTTTGGCAGCTGATAATGCTGTGGTTATGGCTGTGATGGTCAAACACCTTCCTTCTGATCAGCAGAAAAAGGCACTTTTTTATGGTTTGCTTGGAGCATTTATATTCCGGTTCCTAAGCTTGTTTCTAATTTCTTACCTGGCAAATGTTTGGCAGGTTCAGGCGCTTGGGGCTGCTTACCTGTTTTTTATCGCCGGCAAGCATATATTCAGCAGGAATCCCGCTGAAAATCAGAAGAAAATATCCAAAGAAAAGAAAAAATCGGGATTTTGGCTTACTGTATTGAAGGTTGAAATTGCTGATATAGCTTTTGCTGTGGATTCCATGCTCGCAGCAGTGGCACTTGCTATAACTCTTCCGGAACTCGGCTGGATGAAAGTGGGCGGAATTGACGGTGGGCAATTTACCATTATGTTCCTCGGAGGGATGGCTGGTCTGATCATTATCCGATTTGCTGCCAATTCTTTTGTGAAATTACTTAAAAAAAGGCCATCTCTTGAAACAGCAGCCTTCTATATTGTAGGCTGGGTCGGTGTGAAACTGGCGGTTTTTACACTTGCACATCCGTCAATAGGAATACTTGATAAACATTTCCCGGAATCATTAGGCTGGAAGCTGGTTTTCTGGATTGTTTTAATCGGGATTGCTGCAGGGGGATATATATTTTCCAAGGAAAAAGACAGCGGTACTCAAGAAGCATAAAGGGAAACCCGGATAAGAGCCATTCTTAACCCGGGTTTTTTTGTTGCTCTGAAAAAAGTGCAATCATGGGTAAAGAACCCTTTTGCTTTTACAAGGCTTAGCCCCCCTGCTTTCAAAAAAAATCAGCCGGTTTTTGAAGTGTATTTTAAGGAAATGGTAAAAAAGGTCTATGAATCAGCAAACAAAATAGCGGAAATGGTTCTTTTGGTACTTTTATTCACGCTTCATGACCCTAAGAATGGATATGTTGGCGTCTTGCAGGCGAAAACAGGAACGGGGTGAGAAGATGCTTGGCATGTTATTTGCGGCATTTAAAAAAGAACGCTCATTAGAGTATACCGTAAAAAAAATACAAGAAGGAGATATCCTCCTTCGAAATGAAGTTATCCAATCCTTTAAGCCATTCATTGCCAAAGCAGTTTCAGCCGTTTGTAAACGATACATAAGCGAGTCGGATGATGAATTCAGCATAGGCATGATTGCTTTTAATGAAGCCATAGATAAATTCACTCCTGAAAAAGGCAGTTCCCTGCTGTCATTTGCAGATACACTTGTGAAAAGAAGAGTCATTGATTATCTCAGGAGCCAATCAAAAAATACTGAGCTGCTTATAGATGTAACGGCAGAGGATGATGAATATAGCCAGTCTTTCATAGAATCAGAAAAGTCCATGCAGGAGTTTGATAAACAAAATGATTCAAAAAAACGAAAAGAGGAAATCTCTCTGTTTCAGGAGCGGTTAAGGGCCTTTAATATTTCTTTTTCCGATCTTGTCAAACATTCACCTAAACATTCTGATGCCAGGAAGGGAGCGATTGGCATAGCGCACATACTAATGGAGGATCCGGGGTTAGTGGATGTGGTCTATAAGAGTAAACGCCTTCCAATCAAGCAGCTGGAAAAAGTGGTTAAGGTCAGCAGAAAAACAATTGAGAGGAATCGGATTTTCATTATTGCTATGCTGATTATATTGAATGAAGATTTTTTATATCTTGGAGATTACTTGAAAGGGGCAATTGATAAATGAAAAAGGGAATAATTTTATCAATAGATCAGCGTTTCATCACACTATTGACCCCTGATGGAGAATTTTTGCGTACTTTGCGCGAAAAGCGTGCATATGAAGTGGGAGAGGAAATGATTTTTACGCCAGTTAAACGCGATAACAAGCATTTCCCCTTTTCCTTTTCATTTTTCAAAACCTCATCTTTTGCCATTATAGCCATTCTTTTAATTACATGTATTTTTTTTCCAGGAAATGCTGGGAGCAGGGTTTCAGCCTACATGACTTTCGATGTGAATCCAAGCATTGAGCTTGCACTGGATGATCATTTGCATGTCATAAATTTAAATGGGCTAAATTCTGATGGGAAAAAGGTTATCAGTAAACTTCCTGACTGGAAAGACGCTGATGTAAAAGTAATAACCAGCCAGATTATCAGGACCACCAACCGACTTGGATATTTTTCGGATAATAAACAGATTGTTGTTTCTACTACCATTCTTAATAGAAATAAAGAGCTTGATAAACGTTTAGATAAAGACTTGGATGAGGTATCTAAGGATACTGAAGTACCTGATACTAAAATGAAGGTAATCGCGGCTACAGAGAAAGACAGACAGCAAGCAAAAAAACAGGGCATTTCAACAGGCAGGTTAATAGAGGGTGAAAAGAAAAAAGCAAAAAGCAAAAGGATAATGAAACAGGGTAAACCGATAAAAAGCCGCAACACAAGCGGAACAAAAAGTAAACATCACATAGTTCCAAAACAAGTTCAAAAACCAATAAAGAAATTAAAGAATAAGGCCTCTGTACAGGCTGTGTATCCACATATATCAAAAAAGAGAACACACATCGCTTTTTCACAAAAAGAGGGTATTAAACACAGGAAGAAATATCACACTGCCCCCCGTATAAAAAAACATGCTGCCGTTTTGAAAAGAACGACAATACCTGCAGCAGCTTATAAAAAAAAGAATCACAGCCATCCTTTCAAGCCAAGAAAGCGTGATCAGCATAAGCACGAACGAACACATTCCTATCACAACCCGCACAGCAATAAAGAATGGGAAAGAACCAGGGGCCATCAATGGAAACACTCCAACAAGAGGGGGGAAATGCCAATTAATAAAAGAAATAAAGAAATAAAGCAAAGGACCCGGCATAGCCGGACCCTATAATAGCTAAAGCAAATGCTTGCTAATATATTTTAAAATTCCATTATATATTTAATTTTTTGCTTAATCTTTTTTCAGCTGAGCTTGTGCTTGCTGCACCAGACGTTTGGTGATTTCTCCGCCCACAGATCCATTGGAGCGTGATACGGTGTCTGATCCTAATGTTACGCCGAATTCCTGGGCAATTTCATATTTGATTTGATCTAATGCCTGCTCGATCCCTGGAACCAGCAGCTTATTTCTGCTATTCGCCACTAGAATGATCCCCCTTCTATATTTCAGCCATTTTCCGGCTGTAAATTTAGTATGGGCGGGATTTTTTTTTTTATCGATCATTACGGTCATTTTGTAATGGAAGCATAGGCTATAATTGCAAATATACCGATGAGTTTGTTTCAATGAACAGCAGAGAACTGATGCAGCATGTAATGGATCATATCTCTATGATCATGGCTCTGAATGTACAGAATGTTTTTTGAATTTTCGGTTAAATAGTTGAAATATATAAAGAAAGACGTATACTTAAACTTAATACTGACCGGTTGGTTAGTTGAAATTTGACTATTATACCGTACCATATGGAGATGAAAGGAGGAGTTATTGTAAGCGCATTCAAAAAATATGAACGTATAATAACGCTGGCATTTTTTCCTGAAACACTTTTTTACCTTGAATTTCATTGAATGAAGATATTGGAGGGAACTTGATGAAAGAAAAAGTGTGGCTGTCCGTATATCCTGAATCAATCAGCAAAGAAATTGAAATACCTGACAAAACTCTGCCCCAAATCCTTCAAGAAACAGCACAGCAATTTCCCCATAACAATGCAATTACTTTTTACAGCAGCAAAATGAACTACCAGGAATTAAATCATGCAGCACTCTCCTTTGCAGAGGCTCTGCAGACACAGGGGATCAAAAAAGGCGACAGGATTGCAATCATGCTGCCGAACTGCCCCCAGTATGTCATAGCGTATTATGGAATTCTTTCGTCAGGCGCCATCGTTACACAGGTGAATCCAATGTCTGTATCCCGTGAACTGGAGTATATTCTTAATGACTCTGGAGCCGAGATGATTGTCGTGCTGGACGATCTTTATCAAAGGGTAAAAGAAGTGCAGCCGCGTACAGCTATTAAGAAGGCCGTCACTGTATCACTTGGTGCTCCTGCCAAATTGGCTGAGGAAGACATCACCTTTGAGGCTTTTTTAAAAAAGGGAAGCGGACAGCCTGATGTGCCCGAAATTGATACAGAACATGACATTGCCGTTCTGCAATACACGGGCGGAACTACAGGGCTCTCTAAGGGAGCAATGCTCACCCATAGAAATATCCTGGCCAATGTCATCCAGTCCTATGAATTTTTCAAGCAGGAAATAGAATTGGGCAAAGAAAGATTTCTGACAGTCATCCCATTATTTCATGTGTTTGGCATGAGCTCTGCCATGAACTTTGCTGTATACACAGCAGGTGATTCAATCATGCTTCCGCGCTTTCAGCTCGAAGAAGTATTACATACAATCAAGCAGGAACAGCCGACCATTTTTCCTGGAGTGCCGACGATGTATGTGGCAATTAACAGCCACCCGAATGCAGAGGAATTCGGGATAAATTCAATCAGGGTCTGCAATAGCGGAAGCGCACCGATGCCTTTGGAGCTTCTGAGAGAATACGAAAAGAAAACCGGCTCTAAGATTTTGGAGGGATATGGATTGTCTGAAGCATCTCCTGTAACACATTGCAATCCGATGTTTGCAAGGCGAAAACCTGGAAGCGTAGGCATAGGAGTTCCGTCCACACAATATAAAATTGTCGATTTGGCAGCCGGCACAGATGAAGTGGAAGCTGGAGAGCTGGGAGAATTGATTGTAAAAGGCCCTCAAATTATGAAGGGATACTGGAATATGCCACAGGAAACAGCCGCTGCCCTTAAGGATGGATGGCTGTATACAGGAGACATAGCGAAGATGGATGAAGAGGGTTACTTATATATTGTCGATCGTAAAAAAGATCTGATCATAGCGAGCGGCTATAACATTTATCCAAGAGACGTAGAGGAAGTCATTTATGAACATCCCTCTGTCAAGGAAGCTGTGGTTATAGGAATTCCAGATAAATATAGAGGGGAAAGCGTAAAAGCAATCATCGTACTTAAGGATGGAAAAACGGTTTCAGAAGATGAAATCAGCCATTTTTGCCGCGAAAATCTGGCCGCTTATAAAGTTCCGCATTTTATTGAATTCAGAAAAGAGCTGCCAAAGACGAATGTAGGGAAAATTCTGCGAAGAGCATTAAGGGAAGAAGCACAGTCACAAATAAGCAGGTGATTTTTGACATCTTTCATTCTGATGATAAGGGTGCCGCCATCCGGATGTACAATGTCATGATGCAAAAAACATTTGATGGATGCAGAAGGAGGAGAAACGATGAAAAAAATAGAAAGAATTTCTGTGATCGGGGCAGGGCAGATGGGCCATCAGATTGCCATGCTGTCAGCTCTTGCTGGATACGAGACTATTCTTCAGGATGTAGAAGAAAAAGCATTGAAAAGTGCTGAAGAAAAGCTGCACAGCATTTTAGATAAATGGGCGGCAAAAGGGAAGATAAAGGATGATGAAAAAATGGCAGCGTTTCATCGCCTGCAATTTTCTGCAAGCATGGAAAAGGCTGCAGAAAAAGCGGACATGGTGATTGAAGCGGTAGTTGAAAAGCTCGATGTTAAAAAGGCTGTTTTTGCCGAGCTGGACAAACTGGCCCCTAGAGACGCCATACTCGCTACAAACAGCTCTACCATTGTTAATAGTCTGCTTGCAGAGGCAACTGGCAGACCGGATAAAGCAGTGAATATGCATTTCTTTTTTCCCCCGCTTATCATGGATTGCGTGGAAGTGGTCATGAGTGAAAAAACATCTAAAGAAACAGCAGATGCCGCCATGGAAGTGACTAAAAAGATGAATAAGACTGGTGTTCTTCTTCAAAAAGAAATATCCGGGTTCGTTGCAAACCGCATACTTGGCGCACTTCAAAGAGAAGCCGTTTATTTATATGAAGAAGGAATTGCCGATTTCAAGGACATTGACCTTATTTGCAGGAAGGCTCTGAACCACCCGATCGGGCCTTTTGAATTAATGGACCTTTCAGGAATAGATGTGGGCTATTTTGTTATGCAGCAAAGGTATGCAGAAACAGGCCGGCCAGAAGACAAACCATTTGCATGCTTGGAGGAAAAGATGGCACTGGGGCATTTGGGAAGAAAAACCGGTAAGGGCTGGTACGAGTACGGTGCAAAAGAATCGGCAGCAAAATAAGATCGGCTGAAATACACGGTTTTCAAATTAAGCTGATGAAAAACCAAAAGGCGTTAAGCGAAGATATTGCGCTATATAGGTTCGGCGATGAGCGGCCCGCACTTAATGTTATAAGCAGAAAAAGTGCCAAGGAGGGGAAGTATGCGGGATATAGAGGTGAATGTAAGATTTTGTGAAACAGATGCACTCGGTCATATAAATAACACAAGCTATTTTATTTATCTTGAAGAAGCAAGAATCAAGTTTTTTGAAAGCTTAGGCTACAAAATGGATGCGAATCATTGGAATTTCATATTAGCATCTGCCCATTGTGATTTTATTAACCAAGGCTACTTTAATCAGCTGCTGACCATTACCACGTATGTAACGGTAATAGGGAATAAAAGCTTTGAGATTTCACATGACATTCTTTGTTCGCAAACAAAGCAGCTGATCGCGAAGGGAAAAGCGGTTATGGTTTATTTTAATTTTGACGAGCAAAAAAGCGAAAAGCTTCCGGAAGTGCTGAGGGAAAACCTGTCCCTATATAAAAAGGCTCCTTCTTTATAAACAAAAAAATACTAAGCCGCTAAGGATGATTAAGATGAGATTTCAGCAATCAATTGCATTGGTTACAGGAGCAGGCACGGGTATTGGCAAAGCTGCTGCATTAAGGCTTGCGAGTGAAGGAGCCAGGGTGATTCTGACAGGCAGGACGAGGCAGACGCTCGAGGAAACGGCACGTGAAATAAATGATGGAACAGAAAGGAAAGCTGAGGTTTTCTGTGCTGATGTGACGAATGAGGAAGATATTCTTTCCTTAACGAATTATATTAAAGAAGCATTTGGGGACTTGCAGATTTTAATCAATAACGCAGGAGGATCCAAGCAGACAAGCATTCTTGAAACCACAGAGAGAGAGTGGGACATGGTTCAGAATGTGAATTTGAAAAGTGTTTTTCTGGTATCTAAGCATCTTGGCAGGCTGATGTATGAGTCGGCAGAAAAAAGCGGCACACCCTGGAAAAACAGGGCTATAGTGAATGTAGCTTCGTTATCCGGCCACCAGGCTGGCGCTAATATCCCGCACTACAGTGCAGCTAAAGCAGGTGTTATGAATTTAACGAAATCTCTCGCATTTGAGCTTGCTCCCGCTGGCATCCGCGTCAATTCAGTATCACCGGGGTTCGTTGAAACCCCTCTTACAGAAGAGGGCCTCTTGAATGAGCAATTTCAGAAATCAATTAAGAGAAATACAGCTCTAAAGCGGGTCGCAAAACCTGATGAAATTGCCAATGTCATAGCTTTTGCCGCTTCTAGTGAAGCGTCCTATATGACTGGCAGCGACATCTTAGTTGACGGCGGCTGGCTGATCATGTAATAGGAGGTCATATAATGGAAAATGAAGATATCTTAGTGAATATTAAGGATGGCGTGATGCATGTCACACTGAATCGTCCGGAAAGCCTGAATTCATTCAGCCCTGATATGATATCTGGTTTGTCAAAGGCGATAAGTGATGCACAGGAAAGTACGGAAGTGAAAGTTATGATTATATCAGGTGCAGGCAGGTCTTTTTCTGCAGGCGGAGATGTGAAGACAATGGGGCAGGCTACAGCACTGGAGACATATGAGCATATTGGCAAGCTCAATCAGTGCATTGCTTCCCTGCAGAATTCAAAGGTCCCTATTATTGCGGCAGTTCACGGGTATGCTGCTGGAGCGGGATTCAACCTGGCACTTGCCTGCGATTTAATTATAGCTGAAGAAGGCAGTAAATTTGCCATGAGCTTTTCACAGGTAGGCCTTGTTTCTGATGGAGGCGGATCCTATTTTCTGCCCCGTCTTACAGGGCCTTACCTTGCAAAGAAACTCTTCTTTAGCGGTGAGCCAATAGAAGCTCAGAAACTTTATGAACTTGGCATTCTGCATTCTGTTGTTCCAGCACGGCAATTAAAGGAGGATGCAGAAAATCTTGCAATAAAATTGGCGCAAGGTCCTGGAATAGCCTACGCAAAGATGAAACAGCTGATACATCAGTCATATACATCAAGTCTAGAAGAAATGTTAGAGCAGGAAAGGATGACCCAAACTTTAATGATTGCTACAGAAGACCATTTAGAGGGCATTTGTGCTTTTAAAGAAAAAAGAAAACCTGTGTTTAAAGGTAAATAAGAACAAGAGGTGTTTTATGAAAGCTATTCAAATTAGTAAGTATGGCGGACCGGATGTGCTAGAGCTGATTGATATGGAAAAGCCCGTGCCTGCTCCAGATGAGGTTCTCATTGAAATACATGCGTCTGGAGTGAATTATGCGGATACCGCAAGGAGAGAAGGACAGTATGTCGTGCCAACCCCGCTTCCTTTTATACCAGGGGCTGAAGCGGCAGGCATCATATCGGAATCTGGAGCCAGTGTAAGCAGAGATCTGAAGCCTGGAACCAGGGTAGTGTGCCTTGTAGATTCTGGCGGCTATTCGGAATATGTCCGGGTTCATGCAGCCTCCGTCATTCCAATCCCGGATGATATGGATTATCAGGCTGCAGCATCAATACCGCTTCAAGGATTAAGTGCTTACCATATCCTTAAAACAATGGGACGTGTGCAGAAGGGAGAAACAGTCCTTATACATGCTGCTGCAGGAGGTGTCGGTCTCCTGGCCGTCCAGCTGGCAAAAATATTCGGGGCGGGCAAGGTTATCGCAACTGCAAGTTCGCCGGAAAAATTAAAGCTTGCAGAGGATATGGGAGCGGATGTGCTTATTGACTATACGGAGGAAGGATGGGAAGAGAGGGTTTTAGAGGCAGCAGAGAAAGGCGTCGACGTGGCCCTGGAAATGGCTGGAGGGAGCGTATTCAAAAAGACACTAAGGTGTCTGGCTCCATTCGGCAGGATTATTGTTTACGGGAATGCCAGCGGAGAGCCATATAGAATGAATCCTCAAATACTGATGCGAAGAAATCAATCCGTAATGGGGTTTTTTCTGCCGCAAATTATGAAAAAGCCTGAGCTTCTTCAATCAAGTATTAAAGATTTGTTTACCTATGTGAGTGATGGCAGGCTGAAATTATCTATTGGCGGAGTGTATCCTCTCGATCAAGCTGCAAAGGTACATAAAGACCTGCAATCACGCCTGACAAAAGGCAAGCTGATATTAAGCATTAAATAAACGAAAGCCTGCAGGTTTTACATTGAATCTGCAGGCTTTAGCTTTATTTAAATTTGTCCCTCAATGCGGCACAATTCCCAAAGTTGCACCTCCTCACTTTAAAATTCCCTTTCTGAAGCCCTCAGCGACGGCTTGAGACCTGTGTTTCACTCCTAATTTTCTGTTCACTGATGAAAAGTAATCCCTAACCGTGAACTCGCTGATTTTCATGAAGGAAGCCATCTCTTTAAGTGAATAACCATCTGCAAGATGCTGAAGGACTTCTGTTTCCCTTCTGCTGAGCAGCAAAGTGGTATGATCAGAGGCTTTGATGTTTTCGGCTGCATGCTGAAAATACATGTACAGCTGCTTAATATACATGTTTAAAATAGGGGCATCTCCTGTATATCTGTCCATGAATACACATCCTACCACAATGTTAATTCTGCTGATCGGGACAATAGCCAGGGAGGTTAAATCAAATTGCCGGATATATTTTTCAGGAAAAGAACTATTGTTTTTCCGGGTGTCAATAAAGAGAGGCTGATTGTTCATAACAGCAAGATAAACGGATGGAATGGAGCGTATGTCCTCTTTAATCCAATCCATATTGTTTACCCTGTTATTTTCTACCTGGAAAATTCCTTCGCCGATATAATTTAGCAGAGAGAAAGTAAAGATTGAAGCCCGTTCGAATGGAAAAAAAAGCAAGGCACCCCGTACAATCATTTCTGTTCGTTTTTTTAAATCATGAATGGACGAAACTTCTTTCAAATAATTACTTACCTTATTATCCAGCATTCGACTTTTTTCACCCCTATATTTTCAGATATTTAAGGTTTGTCACATTCATCGTACAATAATATGTAAGCCCTTACAATAATTTGCATTTTTTATGGTTTGAATGGAAGGAGGAATCAGAATGAATGAAAAAAGAAGGATGATCACCACTAGCAACAGAGGATTGCAGGAGGATTCATTTCCATACCGCCTTTATCAAAAAGCAAAGAGGTTTGGCATCTGGAATCCTTCTGACATAGATTTTTCACAGGATAAAGAGGATTGGCGAACCTTAAACAAGGAACAGAAAAATGAAATATTGAGGCTGATCTCGCAATTTCAAGCGGGAGAAGAAGCAGTTACACTTGATCTGCTTCCGCTTATGTTTGTCATTGCTAAAGAAGGGCGACTGGAAGAGGAAATGTACTTAACGACTTTTTTATATGAAGAAGCGAAGCATACTGAGTTTTTCAGGCTGGTTCTTAATACTTTGGGAGAATACGGTGATTTATCGCTGTTCCATTCAGAAACCTACCACAAAATCTTTGGAGAAATACTGCCGCAGGCTATGGAACGGCTTATTACGGATTCATCTCCAGAAGCCATTGCTGAAGCTTCAACTGTTTATAACATGTTTGTAGAAGGTGTTCTGGCAGAAACAGGATATTTTTCTTTTTATCAATCCTTGGAAAAAGCCGGAATCATGCCGGGACTGCTAAAAGGGATTTCTTATTTGCAAAAAGACGAATCAAGGCATATCGGATATGGAACCTATCTGCTTCAGCGCCTGATCAGTGAGCATCCGCATCTGTATGAGTGTATTGCCGGCAAGATGGAGGAATTAACTCCATTAGCAATAAAGCTTAATCAGGAAGGATTCAGCCAAAACGTGAGTACATTCGGCAGCTCGGCGGAAGACACAATGAATTTCACCATGAAGCAGCTCTCTGTCCGAATGGAGATTCTCTCTAGGGCAAGAGGGAAAAAAACCGAAGAAATCTTCAGGGTGCAGGAAAATGAGTTAGGCGTATTTTAAGGAAGATGAGGAGGAATGAATAGTGGCAGTTAACGCAGATGTAATGACTTTTCCCTTATTCATCAATGGAAAATGGGAGCAATCAGGAAATCAAGAATTCTTTGATGTCTTTAATCCTGCGAATGGAGAAGTTGCAGCAAGGGTCGCAAAGGGAACAAAAGAGGATGTTGACAAAGCGGTTACTGCAGCAAGAGATGCTTTTGACCATTCCGATTGGAAGATGATGAAGCCCAAAGAGCGCTCCAATGTCCTTCATAGCCTTGCCAGGCAAATCATAGCCAATGCAGAGGAACTGGCCTATCTGGAATCTATAAGTTCGGGAGGCACAATCCGCCGAATCGGATCTAATGATATTTTGCAAATGGCGGATTTATTTCAGACTCTGGCTAATTTTGTTCTGCAATATCCTTTTTCTGAAACATTGCCAAGCCCGCCTTTTCCAGGACCGGCCCATAATTTTATATGGAGGGAGCCGATTGGTGTTTGTGCGGCCATTACTCCATGGAACATGCCCATGCTCATTGCATGCTGGAAAATAGCACCTGCTCTAGCAATGGGAAATACAGTGGTGATAAAACCTGCCAGTTATACCCCCCTTTCAACGCTTAAACTGGCAGAGATTTTATCAGCAGAATTGCCTGATGGAGTACTTAATGTTGTAACAGGCCCGGGTTCAGAAGTAGGCGAAGCCCTTGTGAGCCATCCTGGGGTGGACAAAATTGCATTTACCGGCTCTACAGAAGTCGGCAGGAAAATCATGGAGCTCGCTGCGGGGACGATAAAACATACGACTCTCGAGCTTGGAGGAAA
This sequence comes from Bacillus sp. MUM 13, assembly GCF_001866725.1. Classification (NCBI taxonomy): domain Bacteria; kingdom Bacillati; phylum Bacillota; class Bacilli; order Caryophanales; family Bacillaceae; genus Bacillus; species Bacillus sp. MUM 13. The sequence goes on along the minus strand of NZ_MLYQ01000007.1, from coordinate 27,146 downwards.
ATCGCCAAATATCATTCTTGAAGATGCAGATCTGGACATTGCAATTCCTGGAAGCTTATTTGGGGTATTTTTGCACTCTGGCCAATTATGCGAATCAGGAACCCGCCTATTTGTTCCTGACCATCTTCATGACATTATTGTTGAGAGGCTTATCCAGCTTGCTTCGAAGCTTAAACCAGGTAATCCTCTAGACAGCCGCACGGATATGGGGCCGGTCATTTCAAAAAAACAAAAAGAATCCATATTGGCGTATATCGAAGAGGGAAAAAGGGAGGGAGCGAGGCTTGTCTGCGGCGGAAAGGAATGGTCTGTGCCGGGCTGCGAAGGCGGACACTTCATTGAACCGACCATCTTTACGGATGTTACCAACGATATGAAAATTGCGCAGGAAGAAATATTCGGGCCAGTTCTTACAGTCATCCGCTACTCTTCAGTGGACGAGGCAATTAAGATGGCCAATGATACTATTTATGGATTGGCTGCAGGTGTATGGACAAAGGATGTTAATAAGGCTTACAAAGCTGCAAGAGAACTGCAGGCAGGTGTTGTCTGGATCAACGATTGGCATATGCTCCGCAATGATGCTCCTTTTTGCGGATACAAGCAAAGCGGCATTGGCAGGGAAATGGGAAAGCATTCCTTAGATGCATATACACAGTTAAAGCATGTCCATACTTCGATGGTGCCTGAGATTGAGCATAAAAGCTGGTATGGTTTATTATTTTCAGAAACTGACGAGGGGTGAGATAATGTTAAACAATACGTATTCTTCTTTCATGCTGCGGACAGCCATTTACAGCGGCTCCAATACCCGTGCACTTGTACCTGCCCTGTTTCAGGGACTTGGAGCAAAAAAAGTAGTTATATTCAGTGACAGAGGATTAGAAAAAGCAGGCATTGTGGATAAAGTTTCGGAAATATTCGATTTGTCACAGTATGGGACAGGTCCTGAACTTGCAGGCATTTATTTAGATATATCACAGGACGCAGAAAGCCAATGTGTGAATGCCGCAGCGCGCTTTGCCAGAGAGAAAGGGGCAGATGCTCTATTAGCAGTAGGCGGAGGAAGTGTTCTTGATACCGTCAAGGGAGTGAAATATTCGCTGCATAAAGGCCTTTCCGATATTAAAGAAGCCATCCCGGGCGGCCTTTTATTCGAATCATTCCCTCAGGCGAATTTCATGTCCATCCCGCATATTGCAATTCCAACTACTGCAGGCACAGGCTCTGAAGTCTCTCCCATAGCTGTAATTTATAATGAAGAAATTAAAATGAAAACCAATATTATCAACCCTTTCATCAATGCTGACATGGCTATTTTAGATCCGGATTTAACAGTGAAGCTTCCGCCATTCATAACAGCTTTTACAGGATTTGATGCACTTACACACGCCATTGAGGCTCTAGCATCGCCATATGCAACCCATTTTACTGATGCACAGGCACTCCATACCATCCGCCTTATTGAGAAGAACCTGCTGCTTGCCGTTAATGATGGAGAAAACCTTGATGCGAGAATGGCCATGCTGCAGGCAAGCAATATGGGAATAACGGCTTTCAGCTTTGCGCTGCAAGCCATCCCGGTCCACAACTTTGCGCATGCATATGGTGCCATGTTCCGTATTCCTCATGGACTTGCTAATGCTGTTTTCCTGCCTGTTGTGATGGAAAGGATTCCACATTTATATCTGCCGAAAGTAATGGAACTTGGGGAAGCATTAGGAATCAACATCCGCCACCTTGATCATGAGGCGGTTTTGGAAAAGGTTATTGAAAAAATTCGCCTGTTGCAGTTTAAATCAGGGCTGCCAAGAGATTTCTCTGATTACCATATCAGCTATGAAAATGTAAGAGATACAATCAAAGCTGTAAGCATGGATCCGGCATCGGTTTTCTTTCCAATGCCTGATGAACTTATTCAGGCAGTAGGGGAGGCTGTGGTTCCTGTGAGCGTAAAATAATAAGCTTTTTTCATAATCTTTGCTGCTATGTAACATGGCAGTTGATTTCCGCTCCAGGATGCTCGCTTTCCGTGGGGCATGCGGTGAGCCTCACAGCAAAGCTTGTGGGGTCTCACCTTCCCGCTAATCCCACAGGAGTCTCGCACCTTACACTCCAATCAACCGGTTTAACAACGGGATCCCTTCACAGAACATTTTAAAAAACAGCAATCTTTAAGAAAAGAGCATTAAGAAAAGAGCCAAAGGACTGCTTAGGCAGTTTGCTGCAATCACAAGAATACATCATGTAAGGAAGCTCCGCCTTTATACATGATGTATTTTTCATGGGACCGTATGTCAGGATAGAATACATGAAATATCAAACACTATAGAAGGACTCCTGCTGCAATCAGAATTAACGGAGATAACTGCAGGAGTTCAATCATTATATTTATCAAAGGGGGATGTGCGAGCCATGAAAAGAAAGGCAAATGTTGACGGTGCCGTAAAGGCAAGTAAAACACCTAAGAAAAACCAGGGTACAGATGAGTTTTCTAATGAATTTGCAGCTGATGAAAATCCAATGAAGGGTGCAAATCGAAATTCAAAGCAAGGAAGAAAAGGAAGGATATAAATGGAGTCTGATAAAAAGAAGCCACAAAAAAATGAACAGGCAAAAAATGTACGTGAAGAATTTGGTGAAGAATTTAATGGAGATATGAATGCCGCAAAAATTTTTGACGTCCTTCTGTCCGGCAGCACCAAAAAGAAAAGTAAATAAAGAAAATGGCCAGAGGGTATCTGGCCATTTTCTGAATGAAGCAGCTTACTTATTTGCCTGCAGTGTTTTTTCTTCAGTATATGAAAAAATGGAAGAGCCTATCCCTGAAGGATCAAAGTAGGATAGCATGATACCCCTCTCCCGTACAATACTTCCGTTTTTCAGGTATTCATTGAGATTAAATGGTATTTCCTCAAGCATGGTGTGTTTATATAAATCCTTTTCATTCAATTGAAGACTCTGGTAGCCCTCACCAAGAATGGACCCATTGTGCAGAATTGTTTCGTAAATTGCCGTTCTCTCGGCTTTTTCAAAAGATTGTTCCCACCAGGGTTTTCTTGGCTTGTATTTTTGAGTGTTGAAATAATCGTATTTCATAAATCCGACAGCAATATCCAGTTCAGCAATCTTTTTGTCCTGAAGGAACTGGTAAAGCCTGCGGAATAAATCTTCAAGCTGATGGCCAATTCTTGACCATCCCTGCTGATCCCAGTATGTTCCGAACTCCTGGAAGAAATCAAAAGCGGAGTCAAAAACGCGTGTAACCAGGAATTCAACTGTCTGGTTCATCCGATGGTCATTCCAGTATTTTTCGAGAACATCCTCAACTTGCTTAATCCTGACAATATCATCAAATGAAAGAACATTATTTCCTAATATTTCGTAGGGTGAATAATCACTATAAATATACTGATGATCACTGGCCCTCAGCCGGAGTCCGGTGCCCCTGAGCATCTTGAGGAACCCTAGCTGAAGTTCTTCCGGCCTTAATTCAAAAACATCATTAAATGTTTTACGGAATGTGGAATAATCCTCTTCTGGAAGCCCTGCAATCAAATCAAGATGCTGATCAATTTTTTGACCTTCTTTTACCATGGTAACAGTTCTAGTAAGCTTTTCGAAATTTTGTTTTCGTTTTACTAATTCATTTGTAGGGTCATTGGTGGATTGTACGCCAATTTCAAAGCGGAATAATCCAGCTGGAGCATTGTCATTCAGAAATTGAATAACCTCAGGTCTCATGATATCCGCAGTTATTTCAAATTGAAAGACCGTGCCGGGAAGATGTTCATCTATTAAAAATTGGAACATTTCCATGGCATAGCTTCTGCTGATGTTAAAGGTTCTGTCGACAAACTTAATCGTTTTGGCGCCATTTTCCATAAGATAGCGAATATCATTCTTGATTTTTTCACGGTCGAAATACCTTACTCCAACTTCTATGGATGATAAACAAAATTGACAGTTGAAAGGGCAGCCCCTGCTTGTTTCGATATAAGTCACCCTTTTTGAGAGATGCTGCTGATCTTCTGCAAATCGGTAGGGTGATGGCAATTCCTTTAAATCCAGTTTTGAAATTTGAGGATGGATGATCTTTTTATCATTCTCCCGATATGCAATTCCGCCAATTTTGCCGAAATGCTTTCGTTCTCCTTTAAGTTCAGCCAGTAGTTCTTTAAACGTTGATTCGCCTTCGCCAATAACGATAAAGTCAGCTTCAGGTATCCGGTCAAGCCAATGTGAAACATCGTAAGTAACCTCCGGACCGCCCAAAATAATGGTTATTGCCGGATTAATTTTCTTCAGGGTCTGAATGACCTCGATTGTTTCCTCGATGTTCCAAATGTAGCAGCTGAATCCGACTACATCAGGTTTTTTTGAATAAAGATCGCCTACAATATTCATGATTGGGTCTTTTATGGTATATTCAGCAAGCTTAACGTCAAAGTCGGGTTCTGCATATGCTTTCAGATAACGGATTGACAGGCTTGTGTGGATATATTTTGCATTTAGGGTACTAAGGATTATATTCATATGTTTACAGCGTGTTTACGCGTTCTCCTTTCGGGAAGGAATACTCCATCCATTACTAACATTTTATTTTACCATAGTATAGTCATTTGAACAGATGAAAATAACAATCTGGGGAACAAGTAAATTAGAGGGCAGAACACAGGGACTCAAATATTACTGATTATTAGTAATGGCCCCCGCTTGATAAGCGGGGGCCATTTGCTATTAACTGATTCGTTTTTTATTTGCATCCCTTACCATTTCAATAAACAGTTCAATAAAACGGCAGTCATTTGTAAGCTCTGGATGAAAGGCACTGACTAGAATATGCTCCTGCCTTGCCGCTACAATTTTATCATTCAATGATGCTAAAACTTCAACATCACTGCCTGCTTTTTCAGCATACGGGGCACGAATGAAGACAGCAGGGAAGGGTTCAGACAATCCTTTAACATCAAGCGGCATCTCGAAGCTGTCCCGCTGCCGGCCAAACGCATTGCGCTTCACTGAAATATCCATAAGATTTAAATGGCCGTCTCCGGAATCTGATAGCTGTTTGGCGACTAACACCATTCCTGCACAAGTACCGAAAATAGGCTTTTTCTCTTTGGAAAATTGCTTAATCGGCTCGATAAAACCATACTGCTCCATCAGTTTTTTAATGGCGGTGCTTTCACCGCCTGGGATGATAAGCCCATCGATTTCCTTAAGCTGTTCCGCTTTTTTTATGACAACAGCGTTTAATCCTGCTACCTGAATTTGTTTCATATGTTCTGCTACTGCACCCTGCAATCCTAATATTCCGATTGTCAGCATATTACCAGCCGCGCTCCTGCATGCGGTCTGATGGCTGAAGCTTAGAAATCTCCAGTCCCTTCATGGCTGTGCCAAGATCTTTTGAAAGATCTGCAATCAAACCATAATCAGTAAAGTGGGTGGTCGCCTGGACAATGGCTTTTGCAAATTTTTCAGGATGGTCAGATTTGAAGATTCCAGAGCCTACAAAAACTCCGTCTGCTCCCAATTCCATCATAAGGGCAGCATCAGCAGGCGTTGCAATACCTCCTGCAGCAAAGTTAACAACAGGAAGACGGCCTTCTTCCTTGATTTGTTTTAAAATTTCAAAAGGAGCACCAAGCAGCTTGGCTTCTGTCATGATTTCATCATCATTCATGCTGGCCAATTTGCGCACCTGGGCATTAACTTTTCTCATATGGCGCACAGCTTCTACAATATTTCCTGTCCCTGGTTCTCCTTTTGTGCGCAACATGGATGCCCCTTCACCAATGCGGCGCGCAGCTTCTCCCAAGTCACGGCAGCCGCATACAAATGGAACTGTATAGGTACTCTTAAGCAAGTGATACTCTTCATCTGCAGGGGTAAGAACTTCACTTTCATCTATATAGTCCACACCCATCGCTTCAAGAATACGGGCTTCAACGATATGGCCGATTCTTGCTTTCGCCATTACAGGGATTGTGACGGCATTCATTACTTCTTCTACAATACGCGGATCAGCCATCCTCGCGACACCGCCTGCTGCCCGGATATCAGAGGGAACACGTTCTAAAGCCATGACTGCAACCGCTCCTGATGCCTCGGCAATTTTAGCTTGCTCAGCATTAATTACATCCATAATGACGCCGCCTTTTTGCATGCTGGCCATTCCTCTTTTTACAGCTTCAGTTCCTAATGTTCTTTCCATCATCATCATCCTTTATGTAAGAATAGTTTGTTAATTCTTTTGATATCTACTAGTATAAAAAGAAAATGACTGTATTAAAAGTGTCAGTTTTGTTAAACTCAATGGGGTCAGATATAAGGAGCGAATAGTGATTTGAATATGCTTTCATGTCAATTAAACCGAACAAGTGAAATCCCGCTTTATGAACAATTATATTTGTATGTAAAAAATGAAATTGCAGAAGGGCGCCTGGAATTTAACACCAAGCTGCCTTCTAAACGCAAGCTCTCAGATCATCTTCAGATCAGCCAGAATACGGTAGAATCCGCATACGGCCAACTGGTTTCTGAAGGGTTTATTGAGGTAAGGGCGCGAAAAGGATATTACGTAATGGCATCAGAAGACCTGGAATACTTGCGCCAGGCTGGATACCAGAATGACATAAAATCTGAAAGGAAGAATGAAGTCATAAAATATGATTTTCATCCAAGCCAGATTGATACAAAGTCGTTTCCTTTTAGGGTCTGGAGAAAATATTCGAGGGATATGATAGACGTAAAAAAAGAAAAGCTCCTGCTGATGGGAGATCATCGCGGGGAAAGCGGGCTAAGGCAGCAAATTGCTGCATATCTGTATGGATCAAGAGGAGTGGTCTGTACACCTGAACAAATCATTATTGGTGCAGGTGTTGAAATTCTGCTGCAGCAGATTGTTTTATTATTGGATGATAATACCTCTTATGGGGTGGAAGATCCAGGGTACCATCTCATTTACCAAATACTGAAAAGCTACGGAAAAACAGTGAACCCTCTTGAGATTGATGAAGAAGGAGTGAATGTGGAGCAGATTGAACAATCAGGGGCCCAGGTGGTGTACGTGACTCCATCCCACCACTTTCCATATGGGACGATTTTATCTATTAACCGCAGAATGAAGCTTCTGAACTGGGCTTCTGCAAGCGAGGAACGCTACATTATTGAAGATGATTATGACAGTGAATTCCGCTATAGCGGAAAGTCGATACCTTCCCTTCAAAGCATGGATAATGGGGAAAATATCATTTTTCTGGGGTCTTTTTCAAAATCGCTGATGCCCTCTATCCGCATCAGCTATATGATACTGCCGCAAAGACTTATGGACCGCTATCAGGATAAGCTTTCTTTTTATCACTCTACTGTTTCCCGCCTTGATCAGCAGACGCTTGCCCAATTCATGGAAGCGGGAGAATTCGAAAAACACCTGAACCGGATGAGGAAGGTGTATCGAAGCAAGCTTGATACGGTTGTTACTGTGTTAAAGGAATATGATAAAAAAATCAGGGTTATCGGAGCCAATTCTGGTTTGCACATCGTGCTGGTCATAGAGAATGGTCTGAATGAAGAAACACTCATAGAAGAAGCACGGAAATCTCAAATCCGGGTATATCCTCTTTCACTGTATAGCATAGAAAGACCGGAAGCCCCCCCTAAAGTTATCTTAGGTTTTGGAGGAATTCCTCTGGATGAACTTGAATCTGCGATAAGAGCATTGTTGAAGAGCTGGAAAATCGGCTGAAAAAGCAGGAGACATTTTTGTCCCCTGCTTTTTACCGCAAGCTTGAAGAATGATTTTGAGAGCGGCTTTTAATTGCCTTTACACGTTTCAATACAGTATAAAACAGCTTCTTGAATTTTGATATCTTCAATTCAATGATTGGCTGTGCCAAGGATTCGATAATTTGGCTGGATAATAAGATGGTGATCAGCAGGGCAAAGCCTGCGAGCATGAAAAAGCTTTCGGTGCTGGTAAAATACGTATGGATCCGGCTTTCGCGAAATATCCTGACAAAAAAACCATGAAGCAGATAGACATAAAGAGTCTGTGCCCCCCATCTTGAAAAGAAGTGTTTTCCGCGTGGAACAAAAGCAAGAAAACTGAAAACCATGATCATGGAAACTGTGTAAACCCCTAGTCTGGTAAACATGGATAATATATCGGGATTGCCAAGCTCAGCATAAGGCTTAGAGCCAAGAAGCCATTTATCGCTTATATCCGGATGCAGATAAAATCCCGAAAAAACAACAGTGATGATGACAAAAGCTGTGATTCGCCATTTTACAGAAAAAAGCTTCTTTATTTGCTCTTTCGAGAGATGGTATCCAATCAGATACATGGGAAAGAAAACAAATGTCCTGGATAAGCTCAGATAATTGGAGACGGTGTCTGCATAACCAATCAAGAGGGCAGCCAGGACGGCAATGCCAATCCCTGCAGCAGGCTTTAGCTTTGCAAAAACAAGAAGCATCAGATTCCAGCAAAATAAACTGATAAGAAACCACATGGCCCACTGCGGATCAAGCAAATCCATCTTAAAGTCTGATTTGCTGTAAAGAAAATAATAAAATACTGTGTAAATTGTCTGGAAGATCAGGTAAGGCAGTATTAATTTTTTTGTAATTTTAGATAGATATCCCTTTTTATAAAATCCTTTTGCAAAAAAGCCTGAAACCAGGATAAATGCTGGCATATGAAAAGTGTAAATAGTTTTATAGAGAGCGTAAATTTCCTCGCTTTCATGGATATATGATTTTAATAAATGGCCAAAAACAACAATGGCCATCAAAATAAATTTAGCATTATCAAAAAAGTAATTTCGTTTAGTCATGGCTGCCTCCGTTTTTAATTAGTGGGAAAACGGGGTAATTTCATTAAACTTTACCCCTGCACGATCCTGCTTAATCTACTTTTTTTCAGGAAAAATAAGGAATGGGTGAAATCTAACGCATATTGTTCATTTATACAGAAAAAGGTTTTAGTATAATGCATTTTTACTATTTTTGTCAGACAGATAGGAAAATAAGGCGGATATGTAGAATATTGGTGGTAAGTGGATGCTTCGGAGGGGAAAGTATGATGGAAACAGAGTTAGCTGAAATTGCTGCTTATAAAAAGGAAATTTCAAAGCTGAAATCGCAGCTTGAACAGTGCAAGCTGCTTTCTGATAAAATATTTGAACCATTTATTATCGTTAATCAGGAGAGGGATATTCTATACGGCAATCCATCAGCATGTCTTCTTTTGAATACTCCAAAAGAAAAACTGCAAACGATGAAAATCACCCATTTTTTAAAGGTTGTACCTTCCCATATTCTGCAGCTGCAGGAAGAGAAAATAGAGACCGATGGAATTGTGGAGGACGAATGGCTCATTCAGCTGCTGGATGGAGAGCTCAAGCATATTGAGTTCACGGGCTATACGTATAATGCCCAAGGACATACGATATTTAAATTAAAGGACATTACGCTGGAACGTTCACTTGAACGGGAAAAGATGATGAGCATGCAAATGTTTCTCGATGTTTTCAATCAGGCAATAGACAGCATTGTCATTTATGATCGTTCGGGAATCATCATAGACAGCAATACCCCTTTCTGCCAAAGCCTGAAATTGGATAAATCCGAAGTAGTCGGCAGGAATATTACGGATTTCATTTCGGAAAGTTCCCTGGGAGTCTGGGATGCATGCTTCAATCAGGTACAGGCAGAGGGGTCCTCATCGGGAGTTATGGAAATAAAATCATATGCGGCAGAGCTCAAAGTTGATTTTTCCTCAACAGCAAATATATTTAATGGCTTTTATATGTGCATTCTTAAGGATATTACTGAGAAAAGCCTTATTGAGAAAAAGCTGATGGACAGTGAAAGAATTTTTTCGGAATTATTTGAACAGACAATGGACGCCATTGTCTTTTGGGATCAGAACGGGATCATATTCAGGGTAAATGATTCTGCATGCAGAATTTTCGAGTCAAGCAGGGAAAGCCTTATTGGCTGCCGTATCTCAGAGTATGTAGCCCAAAAGGATGAACGGTTTTATAATATGATTGATTCATTTAATAGGTATGGGGCCGTACGTGAAGAGCTTTTTTATAAAATGCCGAACGGACAGCTGAAGCTGTTGGAGCTTACCGCAAAAATGCATTCCAGTGAAGGGTACAATATAACGATTTTCAGGAATGTAAGCGAGCGGTGGCGGATAGAAATGGAGCTTAGAAAAAGTGAAAAAAAATTCCGTAAAATTTTTGAGGGATCTCTCGATGGAATGATCATCTGGAATTTGAAGGGTTTTGCAGATATTAATGAAACAGGATGTAATATACTGGGATTTAACAAGGAAAAGCTTTTATCCATGAACGTGAATAAGCTGCTGGAAAGTGTTCCTGAAAACGCAGTCCTTCTCCACGAGCATATTGACCAGGTTCTGAAAAAAGGTTCGTTCACTTCTGTCATTCCTGTTAAATTCGAGGGGGGAAGCACCAAGTATATAGAGTTTTCCACAAGGAAAAATCTATATTCAGGCCTTCACCTGACCATTTTCAGAGACATAACAAAAAGTCTGGAAATGCAGGAGCAGCTCAAAAAGTCCGATACACTGAATGTGGTTGGCGAGCTTGCCGCGGGTATTGCCCATGAAATCAGAAATCCCATGACTGCACTTAAAGGGTTCATACAGCTGCTGCAGGGAAGCGTCAAGGAGGATTTTTCAAATTATTTCAATGTGATCACTTCAGAGCTGCAGCGTATAGAAACGATTATTACGGAATTTTTGGTCCTTGCCAAGCCGCAGGCTGTGAAATATTTCAGGCAGAATATCAATTCAATCATGAAGGAAACACTGGAACTTCTCGCAGCACAGGCTCTGATGTTAAATATTCAGTTTGAGGTGAATTATCAGGAAGATGATTTGATGATTTATTGTGAAGGCAACCAATTAAAACAGGTATTTATTAATATAATCAAAAATGCCCTGGAGGTTATGCCTGATGGAGGAATTGTCAGGGTGGAAACCAGAAGGGAAGGTGACAGGCATATAAAAATAACGATTGCTGACCAGGGAATAGGAATTTCTGAAGAAAAGATAAGAAAACTGGGAGAGCCCTTTTATACGACAAAAGAAAGAGGAACTGGACTTGGATTAATGGTCAGTTATAAAATTGTAGAGGAGCATAGAGGATGGGTCGAGGTTGAAAGTGAGGAAGGAAAAGGGACAGCCTTCCATTTATTTCTGCCTATGGACCGGATCCAGAAGGAGCCAAAATAATGAAATACTATTACAGCCAATATGAAAGGCCGGAAATCGGCAAGTTATACTTACTGGCGGATGAAGAAGCCCTGGTGCACATGACCTATAATCCGGCGGATTTTGAAAAGCATGCTGCAGCCTGCCATCCAGCCCAAATGGATGAACATCAGGTTTTTAAGGAATTAAGAATTTGGCTGGACGGATATTTTTCAGGCGTGAATAAAGAGTTCACGATTCCTTTGCGCGAGAATGGTACTGAATTCCAGAAGCAGGTATGGAACAGGATGAAGGAAATTCCATACGGAGAAACTAAGTCATACAGTGAAATTGCCTATGAAATAAACAGGCCGAAAGCTGTCCGCGCAATCGGCCAGGCCAGCAAGGCCAATCCTTACCCAATTCTTGTGCCCTGCCACCGGGTTGTTGGCAAGAAGGGGCAGCTTACCGGGTATGCAGGAAGCAAAACAGATATAAAAGATAGATTATTGACCTTGGAAAATAAAAATTGGGCAACCAGACAAATTAATTGATTATCGCCAGGGTGCCTTGCAGTTTCTTAGTAAACTGCAGGTATTCATTGAAAAAACGCATTTCACGTGCCCAGGAGGCTTAGGAAATGCGTTTTTTCTATTTCTATTTAACGGTAATGGCAAGCTGTTTTTCACTTTGCCATTGTTCAAACAATACCAGATCTTTATCAATCTGAGATAAAACAAAAGCCACAACTGCAGCGTCATCAATCAAACCAAATCCTATCAAAAAATCAGGGATGACATCTATCGGCGATACAAAGTAAATGACAGAAACTAATATCATGATCAGGGAGCGGTATGGCACCTTGCGGTAAGAACCGTTCGACCATGCCTTCAATAAGGAAAGCATGGTATGCAGTTTTGTCCACAAATTTTTAAAAGAAAGCTGGTTTGAAGCTGCCTTTCTTTCTGCGTTTGCGAGGAGCCCCTTCGCACTTCCTTTATTTTCTGCATAACGCTTCGCCTGCTTACTGAAAAGCGTATAAGCAACTTTCCTGAACAACCATTTCCGCAGCATATTTCCACCCTCTTTTTTCAACTATGATACCACTCTTCAGAAAAATAAAAACCTGTATAATCTTGTGAAAAAGGCAATCCGTGGATATTGGCATAAAATGAGAGGTTTTGTCATATTATGCTAACCTATTTACATCTGAAGAAAATTTTGTAATAATCCTTAAGTGCTTATTTTAAAAAAAGTGAGAAAGGATGTAAGCTAAGTCATGATATGCAGAAATGAAACAGCAATTTGCTCTGAGATAACAGTTAAGCGGATGGAAATGATCAGGATAGCGGATGTTTACGGTATGACTGCCGAAAAGACCATTCGATGCAGCCAGGAACTTGACGGTTTGATCAATGAGTATCTGCAATTACAATACCACTCGGATTTTTTGCTGAGTAAATTTGAAAGTTATGATTTCAAAACAGAGGTGAATGCATGACACTCTTTACATGGAAAACGAAGGGAAGAAGGAATGGCAGTGGATGGGGACTGCAGTGCTGAAAAAAGCAGGCAGAAGCATACATAAAGCAATAAGACCTGTCTGCATCCGCCTCCAAGGATGCAATAGGTACAGACAGATCTCCATGCACATCTCCGAACTAACATTCAGGCCGGCCGGCTCCCATCTTCCAATAAATATACAACTTCAGCCCAAAACCGCTCATCAGGATACAGCATCATAATAAACGGGATTGAAACTCCCTGTTTAGCTTTATTCGTGATGCGGATTTTGCCAATCCTTCAATGTTTTATCCGATGGAAGTAACAGACTAATAAGGCCCAGAAGCGGTAAAAATCCTACATACTTAATGGTGGCAGCAATGCCGATTGAATCTGCCAGTGCTCCAAGTGCAACCGAGCCTATGGCCCCCATGCCAAAAGCAAGTCCCACGGTCAGTCCTGCCATCGTTCCCACTTTACCCGGCACCAGTTCCTGCGCGTAAACAACTGTCACAGAAAAGCTCGTCATAATAATAAATCCGCTGGCCAATAACAGAACAAAAGAAGCCCATGATGGAAGAAAAGGCAGCAATATAGTGAAAGGCGCACATCCTGCCAATGAATATAAAATAATGTTCTTTCTTCCGAAACGATCGGCAAGCGGGCCGCCAAAGAAGGTTCCAAGCGCGCCGGCAGCAAGGAAAGCAAAAATATAGAGCTGTGCTTCACTAATGGAGAAGCCATTATGCTTTATCAGAAAAAAAGAATAGTAATTTGTCATGCATGAAATATACCAGGATCTGGCAAAAATAAACAGAAGGATAAAAGTTAAAGCTTGGGCAACTTTTTTATTGAACACTCCTTTTGAACCTGCTTTGCCTTTTGCATGGTGAACCGGTGATTTTAGCTTGCGCCCATACCATATGGCGATATAAAACAGCATGATAACTGCGCAAAGGGCCACAGGAGCAAACCATAATGCTCCTTTTTGCCCGAATGGAACCAGGATAATAGCAGTAATAAGGGGAGCAAGCGCTTGTCCGGTATTGCCGCCGACCTGATAGATGGATTGAGCGAGACCTCTCTTTGTTCCTGCTGCCATATAAGCCACGCGGGAGCCTTCAGGATGGAAAATAGCAGAGCCGATCCCAATCAGGAAAACAGAAAACAGGATGATTCCATAGTTTGGGGAAATAGCAAGCAGAATAATGCCCGCAAGTGTACTGGAAAGCCCGATTGGCAACGCAAAGGGCAGCGGTTTTAAATCGCTGTACCAGCCTACAGCGGGCTGCATGATGGAAGCTGTAATATTTAGCGCAAAGGCTATATAGCCAAGCTGGGTATAGCTTAAGGACATTGAGTGTTCCAATATTGGAAACATTGCAGGTACAACGGCTTGAAGAGTATCATTTAATAAATGGCAAATACCCATGATAATCAGGATTCTAAAAACCGTTGCATTGGCACTTTGATTTTGCCGATTTTGAAGTTTAAGAGAAACACTTGACATTAAAAAGACTCCTTATGAGTAAAATATTTTGCATGTCATGGCCACAGCTATGGATGGGCAAACGATATATCGGGGTTTGTCCGGGAATTCCCCGATACCATACCTAATTTATATCAGAGAAAGGCAGAATGATTTCAGCTTTAGTTCCCTTATCCTCCTGGCTTGAAAGGAGGATTGACCCATTAAAGAGTTCAACGATCCTCTTGCAGACGTACAGCCCAAGTCCTGTTCCAGTATCTTTATTCGTATAAAAAGGATCAAACACCTTTCTGAGCTGTTTCTCGGTCATGCCAATACCTGTGTCGGCAATTTCAATCACTGCTTCTTTTTCCCTTTGATATACAGTGATGGCAAGGGTTCCCCCTTCCGCCATGGCTTCACACCCGTTTTTTGCAATATTTAAAATTACCTGTTTCAGATGGTCACGTGTACAAAGCACTACAACAGGCTTCTCTGGCATGTGGAGGCTGAAATCAACATTATATAAGCGTGATTCAGATTGAATTAGTGGTTCAAGCTCTTCTAAAATAAGGCAAAGATCTATGCTTGATAAATGCTGGGCGGTAGGTTTTCCTAAAATCAGGAATTCACTTACGATAGAATTTATCCTCTCAATCTCATTTTTAATGACGGAAAAATACAGTTCATCCTGTTTATCTTTATATTTCTCCTCCAGGAGCTGGACAAGTCCTTTAATGCCGGTCAGCGGGTTTTTGATTTCATGGGCAGTACTTGCAGCAAGCATTCCGACAACCTCTAATTTTTGTGCTTCCATCATCGATTTTTGCTTTTTTGCTTCTCTTCTCAAAAGGAGATACTTAACCGTAAGAAAAAGGATATGTGTAATGATGAGCCCGAATATTGCAAAATAAAAGAAAGCCCTATAATCTACAACTGGAAAATTTTTATCAGGTTTTACGGAGAGTCTCCATGGTACCTCATCAAGTGTACCTGCTGTCCAGGATCCAGCTGAAAGGGTGCTTTGCGGATTAATTCTGATCAGGCTTCCTCCGGATTTGTTCTGTAATTTCACAGAATAGTCCGGGGTAAGGATTTTCATGACATTTTCCATGTAATCCAGCCTGATTCGCGCTAAAACAAATCCTTCAACTTCACGTTCCTCATCCAGGATAGGTGCAGACACAGAAAAATAATCGTATCCGTCTATATGCTCGCGTTCATCTTCTACAACTGTGCTTTTGGTGAGAAGTGCCGTGCGCCTATAGTTTTCTGTCAGGACTTTTTTTCCGTCCTCGCCAGGCTCAGAGCCTGCCATCACAGTACCGTTTAGATTCAGCAAATACATAGCACCATATCTTGGATCTGTTTTTGAAGCTTTAATTAGCAGAGCCATCATTTTTTCTTTGTCAGTTATAAAGGATGACCCGCTTAATGCAAGCATCTGCAGATTTTCCCTGGTTTCTTTAATAACCTGATCAATGTATTGATGGTGAATGGAGCCGACCCACTCTGACTTTAGTTTATATTTTAATTCCCCTTTTTTTTCAAGATGGAACCAATAAATGACCATCAAAAAGATCATCGGCAAGACAACGAATAAAATATATAATGCATGATTTTGCCTTTTTTTCATCTTTTCACTACTTTTTATTTTTTTCACTAGTATAACAAATCGTTTTATGAAACAATAGATAAACCTATGCTGGAAATTGACAAAAAAAAAAAAATTGAATATAATAATTTTTAATTCGAGATATATGAATTAAATATGTTCAAAAGGTTGGGAAAAGGAATGAATGAAAGTATTCAGCAATCCTTAAAGCTATTTATTGTTTTGTCGCGGGCTAACAGGTCCATTAATGATGTGGTAAATAAATATATTGCCGAACAAGGTTTAAATCCTACGGAATTCGCTGTATTGGAGCTGCTTTATCATAAAGGAGATCAGCCGCTTCAGCAAATTGGCGGAAAAATCCTGCTTGCAAGCGGAAGTATCACATATGTAGTCGATAAACTGGAACAAAAAGATTATTTGAGAAGGGTAGCGTGCAAAGAAGACCGCCGCGTCACCTTCGCGCAAATAACCGAAAAAGGAAAAGATTTCGTAGAATCTATTTTTCCTGAACACGAAAGCAGAATAGATGAAATTATGAATGTATTGACTGCGGAAGAAAAAGAAACAGTTATTGAATTGGTGAAAAAAATAGGTTATAAAGCATTAGACAATTAATGCCCAAAAAGAGCACCTTACCTATGAGGTGCTTCTTTTTTTGCTCTTTTCTTAAGGCTGTTTTCGTAAACTTTGTTGCTATCTGAACAAGGGGTTGATTTCGCGCTACAGGATGCTCGCTTTCCGTGGGGCGGGCGGTGAGCCTCACAGCAAAGCTTGCGGGGTCTCACCTTCCCGCTAATCCCACAGGAGTCTCGCACCTTACACTCCAATCAACCCGGTTAAACAACAGGATCGCCCCACGGAATATATAAAAACAACAATCTTTAAGAAAAGAGCCTTTCTTAAAGATTGCTGTTTTTACTGTGAGGCAATCTCATTGTTAATCGGCTGATAGGGCATAATGGTGCGAGTCTCCTGCGGAACAGCTGAGGAGGCACAATGGCAGCCCGGGGAAGCACTGAAATCAGCCGCCTTCAAGGCGGCAAAGTTTAGAAAACACCCTTTTTTTAAATGCGGCGAGATTATGGAAGCTTGCAAAAATTCCTCTTCCGCAGGCAGGAATTCCCGTTAGGCCAGCGAATAGTATTTAAGTATGAAATTTTCCTGTATACAGGGAAAATAAATGTATGTAAAGGAAGTGTCATTGTGAAATTTGATCAATATGAATATAAACGGCCTGACATGACGGAAATAAAAACAGCTTTTACTGCAGCTTTGGAGCGCTTCAAATCAGCTGCAGATGAAAAAAGCCAAAGCGAAGCCATGAGAGATATCAATGAAATAAGAAATGATATTGGCACAATGTTCAATATTTGTTACATAAGGCATTCAATCGATACAAATGATGAGTTTTATAAAGCTGAAAATGATTATCTGGATGAAATTGCCCCGGAAATCGAAGAATTGGTTTCACAGTACTATAAGGAGCTGGTTTCTTCTAATTTCCGCAGCCAGCTGGAAGAAAAATGGGGCACACAGCTTTTTGCATTGGCCGATGCCCAGCTGAAGACCTTTTCGCCAGAAATCATTCCGCTTCTTCAAAAAGAAAATAAGCTTTCTACGGAGTATACTCAATTAATTGCATCTGCAAAAATTGATTTCGAGGGGGAAGAGAGGACACTGGCACAGCTTGCTCCCTTCGCTGAATCATCAGACCGGGAAGTGAGAAAAAAAGCGAGCCAGGCCCACAGCGGATTCATGGTTGAAAATGAAGAAAAGCTTGATGGGATTTTTGACAGGCTTGTCAAGGTCCGCCATGAAATCGCCCGCAAGCTTGGTTATAAAAACTTCGTTGAACTTGGCTACTACCGGATGGCACGTACAGATTATAATGCTGAAATGGTGGCCGATTTCCGCAAACAGGTAGAGGAATATATAGTACCTCTTGTTACAAAACTCAAGGAACGCCAGCGCAGCAGAATTTCTGTTGACGAACTGAAATATTATGATGAAGGCTTTGAATTCAAATCAGGCAATGCAGCTCCAAAGGGCAGCCCAGATTGGATTATTGAAAACGGCCAGAAAATGTACAGTGATTTATCGAAGGAAACAAAGGAATTCTTTGAATTTATGATCAGTAATGGGCTGATGGATCTTGTTGCAAAGAAAGGCAAAGCTGGCGGTGGCTATTGCACCTACATTGAAAACTACAAAGCTCCCTTCATTTTTTCAAATTTCAATGGGACATCAGGGGACATAGATGTACTTACACATGAAGCAGGCCATGCATTCCAGGTTTTCAGAAGCCGAGGCTTTGAAATTCCGGAATACAACTGGCCTACATATGAAGCCTGTGAGATTCATTCAATGAGCATGGAATTCTTTACATGGCCATGGATGGAGCTGTTCTTTGAAGAAGATACGGAAAAATACAAATTCAGCCATTTAAGCGGCGCGCTTACATTCTTGCCGTATGGAGTAGCAGTCGATGAATTTCAGCATTTCGTTTATGAAAATCCGGATGCCTCTCCTGAGGAAAGAAAGCAGGCTTGGAGAAGCATTGAGAAGAAGTATCTTCCGCATCGCGATTATGGAGATAATTCTTACTTAGAGCAGGGCGGATACTGGCATCGCCAGGGCCATATATTTAACTCGCCTTTTTATTATATTGATTATACACTTGCACAAATATGTGCTTTCCAGTTCTGGAAGCGCTCAAGGGAAAACAGGGAAGAAGCATGGAAGGATTATGCCGCACTGTGTGAAATGGGCGGAAGCAAGTCATTTCTTGGCCTTATTGAAGCGTCCAATCTGCAGTCTCCTTTTAAAGAAGGGACAGTAAAATCGGTTGTTGATGTCATCGATGAATACCTGTCTTCTGTAGAAGATCAGTCTCTTTAAAACAGCCAAGCACTGATAACCCTCCATGATGAGTCCAGTCAATCTTTTTCCGGTTGTGCCGGACCTCAGGCTGGAAATCGGCACCTGGGTAAGGAACCGGCTGTAAGTTTACAAAGGCTAAAAAGGACGGGAATATCAGAGAAAGCTGTTCAGAAGATTATTCTTTTGAACAGCTTTTTTTGTTGCCCTCCCTGTAATTTAATAGCTAACAGAAGGTTTTGCCTTTACATTTTAAAATGAGCATGTAATGGAAGAACAAGGAAAAGTGCCTGATGCTTGTCTTAATGGCTGATGTTGCGCATATATATGTCAGGAAGGAGGGAGAGGCATGCTATCTAGGTGGACAGGTGCTTTTCAGATTGCTGCTGTATACGTCGGCACTATTGTTGGAGCCGGATTTGCAACTGGAAAAGAAATCGTTGAATTTTTTACCCGTTTTGGTTTTTACGGGTTTATAGGGATATTAATAGCAGGCTATATTTTTATTTTTACAGGCTCAAAAATGATGATTCTTTCCTCACGGGCGGGAGCTGCTACATTTGAAGAATTTAATCTTTTTTTGTTTGGAAAAAAGCTTTCTTCCGTGGTGAATGTCATATTCATTATGATGCTGATCGGTGTAACAGCTGTAATGATTTCAGGGTCAGGTGCCGTTTTTGAGGAACAGCTTGGCTTTTCTAAGCTTGCTGGCGTGGCAGTGACCATTATTTTAGCTTCGCTTGTTTTGATGTTCGGCATGAAGGGGTTATTTGCTGTAAATTCTTTTGTGGTGCCTATTATGATTTTTTTTAGTGTGCTGCTGTGCATTCTGACCATTAATAATGGCCATTTTACTGCATCCTTTTTGACTGTGCCGGACCAAGGATTAACCTTTGGAGCCATAATTTCTCCGCTCACATATACAGCTTTTAATTTGGCGCTGTCGCAGGCAGTTCTGGTACCTGTAGCATTTGAAATTGGCGATGAAAAAGTCATAAAGCATGGAGCTGTTTTAGGAGGCATTTTTTTGACAGTCATTCTGCTTTCTGGCCATTTCGCTCTTGTGACCCTTCCGAATCTGACAGATTATGAAATACCTTCCGCTGAGTTAATGAAAACGGCGGCATCCAATCTTTATTGGATTTTTATCCTGGTAATATACGGAGAGATCTTTACTTCGGTAATTGGAAATATTTTTGGACTGCAGAGGCAGATTGGAGCAAACGTGAAAATTCCGGGAATCGTCATTATTGGAGGGATTTTTCTGCTGGCTTTTGCTGCAGGCAAACTGAAGTATGGAGTGCTGCTGGGATATTTGTATCCTCTATTTGGATATATCGGCATGAGTTTCTTGCTGCTGATATGGATCAAGAGGCTGAATAAATAACCTCATCTGCCGTGATGCTTGCAGATGAGGCAGCGAAGGCCCTATTTCTTTTGATCTTTTAAAATGGTTTTTCCCATTTCTATAAAAGCTTTTCGGTGATCATTATCCTTCGTAGTAAATAGAGTAAGCCTGACAGGGTTTTTTTCATCTTTAATGATGATCCCGGTGACTATATCATGGCCGTTATCAGCTTCAAGCATTTTCGCGTTAGGGATGGAAAGGTTTGGATCGCTTACTTCCTTGATGTTTTCTGAAACACTTTTCAGCTGCAATTTTGTATTATTTTCAATGTCTGCCCAATCTGCATCAGCAGGGAGAATTTCTATTCGCATAAAAATATCTTCTTTGCCTTTTACAAATAAAGAATCCTTCATTGGCTCCTCGGCAGTCAACACATATCCAGGAAGCACATACATACTGAAATGCTGATTTTCGCTTCTTTTAAGAAAGGCCGTATTTTTCTTTTCCGCACCGTTAACAGAGTATGAAAGATTTTTTTCCAATACCCTCACTGAAGGGTTTTCACTGTCTGTTTTGCTGTCAGTATCGCTTTGTTTGGCCGGAGTGGATTTTGAGTCTGTTTGTTTAGGTGCATCTGTCTTTTTTTGCCCTTGTTTATCACTAGGAGTGCTGGCAGCAGTTGAGGCATTACTGTTGTCTTCCTTTTTCTGGATGTTTCCACTGCCGCTTTCTGCCGTTCCGCATCCTGTTAAAGCTAGTGTGATCGAAGCGCCTGCTAGAATGGCCTGTAATCTGTTCATTGATTCTCCTCCTCGTGTAGTTGGTTCCAGCGTTGAGAGAAAAGTAAATGCTGATTCAATCAGCGTGAAACCTGCTTATGTCATTATAGACGAAATTTGGCGGGTGCAAGTTACAAATTATGATAAATCCTGCAAAAATGTCCAGCTTATCTTTCTATTATAATCGTATTTGATTTAAAAAAGAAAGAACGTTTCAAATCTGAAACGTTCTCCTGGAATATCATCATGCCTGAGCTTGTATGATTCTGTAATTCTTATGGTTCACTACAGTTTTTTGCTCCAATTCATAATCACGGTAGTTGTCCATATAAGTTACATCAACGATGACAGAGTTTTCATTCACTTTTTCTACGATTCCCTTTAAGCCATCGCGAAACTCAATTATATTTCCTACGTCTGCCTTTTTCATATAAACCATCCTTTTCCATTCCATTTTCATTTTTAAGAATAGCGAAGATAAAAATTGGTATTGTGCCAAAAATATCAAAATTTCTTTTTCACTCTCATGCTTCATTAAAGCCTGGAGGATATTAAATAAATCGAATTATGTAATCATTCATAGTGAGAGATGGAAGATTATGCACAGAAAATTCTAATATTTCACTTTACAGTTTGCACTATTTTAAAGAATACGTAAAGAAAAAAGTTGAAAATATCACAATTATTTCCTCAACTCCTTGTGGGCCAATTGAGTGAAAGACTAGAGTAAAGTATGATGGTAAAATAGAAAATACATTTTATGATCGGGAGGCAAAAGAAAATGGATAAAATCCAGGTACATGAGATATTGGAAAAGCTCGCAAGTAAAGAGTTTGAAAACTATAGGGTAAGCAAAGAGCAATTCATGGATTTTCGCAATGTATTGGTTAAGCGTAATGATTTTAAGCATTTCAGAGGTACTGCACAGCATAATGGAGAGGTAATATACGAATATACGGAAAATCCGCGCAGCTAAAGCAGATGTAAGGGTCAGAAATGAAAAAGAAAATTAAAAATAACCCCTGACAAAGTTCGACATTATTCAGTATTTCCTTATATTACAATTGTAATAGTTTAAAGGGGGAATACAGAATGGCTTTTTCTTTCAGTAAGTTGACAGCAGCAAGCTTAGTGATGATGCTGATGTTTGGATACCTGCCAGCTCAATCACAGGCAAAAACAGTGAACCAAAGCACGAGAATTACATTTGCAGGCGATGTCATGATGGATTGGTCGGTCAAAAACACAATTAATAAAAAGGGTGCATCTTATCCTTTTCAGCAAGTGAAAAATGAGGTTACACAAAGCAGCTTTGCTATTGCTAATTTAGAAACAGCAATCACAACAAGAAAAGATAAAAATGTGAAGCAATATACGTTTAAGTCTGATCCCAAAGCATTAACCGGTTTAAAGAATTCGGGTTTTGACTTGGTTTCTCTGGCAAATAATCATTCAATGGATTATAAAAGGGCAGGCCTGGCTGATACCATGAACAATCTTAAAAAGTATCATCTTCCCTATATTGGAGCCGGTAATAGCTCTAAGGAAGCTTATCGTGCATATACACAAGTCGTGCATGGAGCAAAGGTTAAGTTTTTGGCTTTTTCAAGGGTACTGCCTGATACGAGCTGGATGGCACAAGCTAAACGGCCAGGTATTGCCAGCGGGTATGATATCAATGTCATAGATTCAGTGATTAAAAGAGAAAAGAAATATGCTGATTATGTCTTTGTTTACATTCATTGGGGTGTTGAAAAAAATAAGAAGCCAGAGCCTTATCAAAGAGAATGGGCTAAGAAAATGATCAACTCAGGCGCTGATGGAGTAATAGGGAGCCATCCGCATGTCCTGCAGGGGTTCGAATATTATAAAGGCAAGCCAATTGCATACTCTTTGGGGAACTTCCTGTTTCCTGATTATGTAACTGGGGCAGCTGCCCAAACAGGTCTGCTTCATTTGCATTTGAGTAAATCATCCATCTATATGAGTTTTTCTCCATACTATATCAAGAAGGATAAAATCATTGCCCAAAGTTCTTCTGCAAAGAAAAATGTCTGGCGCGATCTTCAATCGATATCTTATGGTGTAAAAATAGTAAACGGAAAAATACTAAAGAAATAATATAACAGCCTGTCCAGGCCGTGACCGAATGTATTTCATTTTCAAAATTACATTCGGATACCGGCAATGGACGGCTTTTTTTATCGGCTAAAACTTTCAGCTGACTGATGGAAGTATTCATTAATGGGTACTTATGAACAATAAGAAGCCGCAGATTTTTTAGTTTGATAATTCGGCTTTTATCTTGTTCAATGCAGATTTTCTCCATGATTTAACGGCGCAGGCTGAAGAGCCTGTAATTTTTGCAATCTCCTGGATTGTAAGGTTATCTTTAAATGAGAGCAGAACCCATGATGCCTGCTTTGCTGTAAGAGATTCGCAGTAGGTTAATAAAATCTCTTCTTCAAGCAGATGATCATGAAAAACTTCGCTAATTTCATTTAACAGATCAGCGCTGGCCGGTGTAAAGCGGGAGTCAAACCTGGCCTCTTTTTTTAATTCATTAAGTATACGCCCTTTTACCATTGAATAAGCAAAGCTTAGGAAGGAGCCTTTTTCTGCAGAAAATTTTTCTTCTGCCTCCCATAATGCAATGAGGCCGATTTGAAAATAGTCTTCTTTATTTTTGTAGATGGATAACTGTCGGATAATGCTGTGAATCATTGGAGTATATTGATTGCAAAGTGCTGTGAATTCATCCATATTTTTGCCTTTTTGAAGAGTGCACTCTTCGGTTATTCCCGGGTGAAATAACTTTATTATGTTTTCCCGGCAATGGCTAAAAGGTAAAAAGGATAAATAGACAGCGTTATGGTGTGAAAATAGACAAAACAGTGTTGTTAAATAACGATTTGCTGGGTGAAAGGAGAAGAAAGAAAGTTTTTTAATCGAAGGCTGATAATTCTGAGTATTTATTCCATAAAAAAAGAGCCGGGTTTATCTCTTTCATAAACGGCTCTTACGGAATTTTTTTAATTCCTGAATGATCATATCTTTTTTCTCCGCGTCTTCGGCAATATCGAATCCATAATGATAGTGATTCAATTTTTTTTGCTTCCAAATGATGCTGCCTGGAAGAATTAGTTCATTTTCTTCATTCAATGTAAATGAAAGGGAAAACGCTGTGTCCTGATTAACAGGCAGCTCCAGAAGTGATTGAAACTTAACTCCGCCGGGACTGAGATCCAGAATTTCCATTTTTCCCATCTTGCTCATGCCTTCGAGTCCTTTCATCTTGGTTATGGTAAAGTAACCCGGAAACGGGGGATTGAAGTTAAAACGGAAGGATTCTTCTCTATTATATTTCATGGTACACCTCCAGAAACGTATGGCCAGGGGCCGCCTGGTCAATTTCCATATCCCCGAAAGACTGTGTGTTTGGGAATAGTGAAATTGATATATGTAAAATTATAGTAACTTATTGAAAAGCGAAAGTGAATAATAAAGCGGCATATTTTTGGGCTTTTCTTAAATGTCACACACTATGCTGCCGCTCTATTTCTGCCAAAGATGACCATTTTTAATATTATAAACGAACTCCTGCGGGCTTTCTGAATTATCTTATGATTGCTTTTTTGCTGCAAATTAGTTGATTTTAGGTTAAATATTGTGTACTCTTTTTATCATGAAAAGTGAGCCTAATGATTGTATGAAAGCCAAAGGAATGCTATTCTGATGAATGATAAGTATTAATTTATAGTTCCGCAAACTATGGAAATGCTTTCATTTCCATAGGCACACTTGTTTACTTTATAACATAGAATTTGTAATGGCGGGAAAGCTGTAAATAACAGAAATTCATGTTGTTCAGTAAATGAAACATTTATTAAACCATACAAATAAAAGGGAGATTGATTAGAATGGTAGAAAAAACATTTCACGTAATTGCAGAAACAGGTATTCATGCACGCCCGGCAACTTTACTGGTACAGGCAGCAGGCAAATATGATTCTGAAATCCACCTTGAGTATAAAGGCAAAAAAGTAAATCTTAAATCCATCATGGGTGTTATGTCCCTTGGTGTAGGCAAAGATTCTGACATCACAATTTCAGCAGAAGGCAGCGACGAACAGGATGCACTGAATACTCTTGAAGAAACATTGAAAAAAGAAGGTTTGGCTGAATAATGTCAACACTATTGAATGGCATAGCCGCATCTAACGGCATTGCTATCGCTAAAGCCTATCGATTAATTGAGCCCGATCTCACCGTGAAAAAACAATCAATCGATAGTGCAGATGAAGAAGTAAGCCGTTTCAGAACTGCTGTTGAAACCTCAAAAACAGAATTGCAAAGCATCCGCGACAAAGCTGAAATTGACTTAGGAGCAGATAAAGCCGCCATTTTTGATGCGCATCTGCTTGTGGTTGGTGATCCGGAGCTTATTTCTCCAATCGAAGATAAAATTAAGAGTGAGAACATAAATGCAGAGTTTGCATTAAAAGAAACAGCGGATATGTTCGTAACGATGTTTGAACAAATGGATAATGAATACATGAGAGAACGTGCTGCAGATATCCGCGATGTTACAAAGCGGATTCTTTCGCATCTCCTTCAAGTCCAAATTCCGAACCCAAGCATGATCCAGGAAGAAGTTATCGTCATTGCTAAAGATTTGACTCCATCCGATACTGCGCAATTAAACCGCCAATATGTGAAGGCTTTTACAACGGATATCGGCGGCAGGACTTCCCATTCTGCTATTATGGCACGTTCCATGGAAATTCCGGCAGTAGTAGGCACAAAAGAAGCAACTGATATTATCCAAAATGGAGACCTGATCATTGTTGACGGCTTGAATGGCGAAGTACATATCAATCCGACTCCAGAGCTTGTTAAAAGATATGAATCCGAAATGGAAGCATATGAAAATCAAAAGGCTGAATGGGCAAAACTGGTAAATGAAAAAACAGTTTCTGCAGATGGGCACCATGTTGAGCTGGTGGCAAACATTGGAACACCTAAGGATTTAACCGGCGTTGTAAACAATGGCGGCGAAGGTGTTGGCTTATACCGGACTGAATTCTTATATATGGGCAGAGACCAAATGCCAACTGAAGAAGAACAGTTTGAGGCATACAAAGCTGTGCTTGAAGGTATGGACGGAAAGCCAGTAGTCGTCCGTACACTGGATATCGGCGGCGATAAGGAACTTCCATACCTGAATCTTCCTAAAGAAATGAATCCATTCCTTGGGTACCGGGCCATACGTCTGTGCCTGGACGAACAGGAAATTTTCCGGATTCAGCTTCGTGCATTGCTCCGTGCAAGCCAGTTCGGAAACCTGAAAATCATGTTCCCGATGATTGCAACTCTTGGAGAGTTCCGCGATGCAAAAGCCATCCTTGAAGAAGAAAAACAAAAGCTTAAAAACAGCGGTGTAAAGGTATCCGAAACAATTGAAGTCGGAATCATGGTGGAAATTCCATCGACAGCTGTTATGGCTGACACCTTTGCAAAAGAAGTTGACTTTTTCAGCATCGGGACAAATGACCTGATTCAGTATACTATGGCAGCAGACCGTATGAATGAACAAGTTTCTTATTTGTATCAGCCGTACAACCCAGCAATTTTGCGCCTTGTTAAAATGGTTATCGATGCTGCCCATAAAGAAGGAAAGTGGGCAGGGATGTGCGGAGAAATGGCCGGAGATGAAATTGCAATACCAGTATTGCTTGGTTTAGGGCTGGATGAGTTCTCTATGAGTGCAACTTCCATTCTTAAAGCAAGGTCATTGATCTCCAAGCTTAACAAGTCTGATATGGAAAAACTTGCACAATCTGTTCTCGGTATGGATACAAATGACAGCGTTAAAGCTGCAGTAACTGAAGCTGTAACACAATAATGCCGATTGGGGCTTGCTGCAAAAAAGCAGGGAGCTCATGGATCCCCGGGAAAATTGAGCACCAAAAGGATAAATTAAACCTTAAAATATTTTTTAAATAAATGTTTATCCTTTCCTAAAAAGGGTATATAAAGAGCAAGCACAGTTGTTAAGCTAACATTAAGCAGCTGACATTCTCATTTCCCCCTTTTTAAACCGATGGAGTTATATCTCCATCGGTTCTTTTTTTGTCAGGGCTCATTTCTTAAAGATTGTTGTATTTTAATATATTCTGTAAGATCCTGTTGTTAAACCGGGTTGATTGGAGTGTAAGGTGCGAGACTCCTGTGGGATTAGCAGGAAGGTGAGACCCCGCAAGCATTGCTTGTGAGGCTCACTGCCCGCCCCGCGGAAAGCGGGCATCCTTGAGCGG
>NZ_MLYQ01000069.1:0-10235 GCF_001866725.1 Bacillus sp. MUM 13 | reverse complement strand
ATGCAGTACGTCATTAACAATAAGCATCACCTGGTGAACTTACATTTCTACGCGGATAAAGAAAGCTTTTTTCTCTAACAACTTTAATGCTAACGAGAGTTACTCTTTTTGCATGCTTTTGTGTTACAGGAGTTCTTTCAAATAGTTCTAACTGTCTGTTCTTATTAATTTCATACTGTTTCATTTTATTCCTCCCGAATAAATTAACCTCATTCCACAAAACGAAATGAGGTTGGTTAAGTTTGTATACGATATAATAATATATATTTAAAAATGGCATGTTTACTTTTTATTCTTAATTGGGCATCTTTCTTTTATATCCTGGATAAAGTCAAATAGTTCATCCACTACCTTTTCTAAATTACTTTTCACTTCATGTTCCCAGACTCTTTTAATATTCCATCCTTTTTCCTTGTAATACTTGTTAACTTCTTTGTCTCGTTCAACGTTTCTTTCTAGTTTCTTATCCCAATAGTCACGGTTTGATTTCGGTTGGTTTCCGTGTTCCTTACAGCAGTGCCAGAAGCAAGAATCAATAAAAATGGCAATTTTATACTTCTTAATTGAGATATCCGGTTTTCCGAAAAGGCTCCTATCATTTTTCCTAAACCGTATCCCTCTGCTCCATAAAGCCGTAGACACTTTATTTTCTAACTTAGAAACAGATTTTATTGCCTTCATATTCTTGCTTCTTTGTTCTTTTGTATGAGTATCGGACATTTGTCTCCTCCTTACCTGCCGTTTATACAGCATTTTGCAAAATGACTTCTGTCTACCTTTCGTAAAGCCTTTTTTCTTTTACTATCCTACAACTTCATTTATATAAACAAAAAAGTCACTAATTTTAGTGACTTTTTTCAAGGTTAACTTATTTATGTAGTTTATAGATTTTTTCGGTACTGAAAAATAATTTTATACCACCAACATGGATTCTTAATAAATCCGGTCTATAAATTCATGCAGACGAAGTGGTACTTCACCCGTAACTTCCTTTTGTGTATAACTGTTACTTTTTACATAAAATAATTATCGCATAATGTATGAAGTTGCAAACAATTATACCACTTGAAGATGCATAATGAAGGAATTAATGAAAAATTCCTATGAAAAACCGCAGTTTAACCCATTACTAAGTATACTTATATAATTATTGTAAATTCAAATTCTTGCTTTATATTATATTATTTATCTTTATTTGACCCAGTCCCCAGACTCTATATAACAAGACCTCTGGCAGAAATAGAATGTTTTTTCAAAGAACACATGGTAACAAATTGACTGGCTCTGAATCTCCAATGCATGCAGCTTTATATTTTACTTTATCGTTTATTTCCTTACTTAGGAGTTGTATAAAAAAACTAGCTCCTTTTTTGCTAAGTTCATTTCAGTTAAGTTATCGTTAAAAATGCACCAAATTCCTCCCCCAAAATATTAAAATTATTATACAGTCCTACAATGCTTGAATCCTACATTATACCGTTGAGAATTAATGAAAGAAATCTATATCTCAACTAGGAAATATTATTTCTGAAATTAAAATCTTTAGAATTAAAATCTGCAATAAATGGAGATCTGTCCTCGAAATAGCTTCCACAATACGTTAAAGTTACACTTTTTTTTGCCCTGGTTAGTGAAACGTACAACACACGTTTTTCCATTTCAATAATTTGTCTTCTGTCATCCTTGTAATGTGAAGTCATAATTGAATCACTGTTGTAATTTTCAAGAGATGAAAATTCAGAATTTAGAGGATAGGTATTTTTATCAAAATTAATAATATATACATGATCAAATTCCAAACCTTTAATTGGATGAGCGTCTGAAATGTATACATGTCTGCCAGACCCAGACTCATTTCCCTCTTCCGGTCTTTGTACATAAAAATAGCGGCCTAAAGCATTCTTTAATTCTTGAATAACCCGCGTATTATTAAAACGATGAATTACTGCAACTGACTCTTTAGGATAGTTTTGCTTAATTCTTCGGATATCATCTACAATGTATTGTATTTGTTTTTTATAAGAACGAAAGTGCAATATGCTCGGCTTAGAACCATTCCTATCGTATATCTCTTTTAAATTTGTATCATCTTCTTTTCGCTCAAACTTCAAGGAATTAGCTAGCTTCATAATTTGTTTTGTTGAACGGAAAATACTCTCCAGCATAAAATTATTGCCTCGGTCAATATCAATGTTTAACCTGCGGTATGAATAAGGACTGCTTTTATATATCTTCTGCTTGTCATCTCCGCATATGGTAATTGTACCTCGGGAAAGAAGAGTAAGAGCATACAGCTGCATAGGCTGCAGGTCTTGAACTTCGTCAATAAAAATATGATTAAACTTTATGTTTTCAGGAATACAATCTGAGTGTTCTATAATTTTCAATGCATAGTCTTCTCCATCGAGGCGGTTATGATAAACGGTCTTTTGCTCCTCACAATATTTCAGGAACAATTTAAAGACCGTGCGGCGCTGATCACGGGAAATCCATGGCAAATTTCCTCGGCCAACTCGTTCACAATTAATATAACTTTCTTCTGTTAAATAGTTATTTGCCTTGATCCACATAAACTCATCCCGCAGAAATCCTGCATTCCCACTTTCTTTGATTTTGTGAATAGGCGGCATATTTCTGTATTCTTCTGAATCCAAGGTTCCTAAAAGCCTATGCATATGCCGAATTATCCGACCATTATTGATTTCTAATGCTGTTGGTGTTGTTTCAAACCTTGTTACCGGCTTGTTTATTTGCTGTAACACATCTTTCACTAAATCGTGAAATGTTTTAAACCAGACATTCTCATTTAAGTTATGGCGCTCCTGTATTTCCCTTAAATAGGGGGTCTTGGTAAACTGTTTTCGTGAGTTCTGGACCAGCTTGTTATTGTATGATATATAGAGGTAGCGTCCATTTTCTTCGTCCAGCATCTTTCCAATCATTCTAGAGAGGAGCGCAAGGCTTTTTCCGCTTCCCGCTGCCCCTCGAATGAGCAGGTGTTTACTTTGGCTTAGTACAATTTCTGTCTGTTTTTGAGTTAGAGTGATATTTTTTAAAATTTTTGCTGCCTCATACTGTACCGTTGCTCCAGCTGCCGTTTGAGATGAAGTGACCCATTTCAAGAAGGAATTCCATGCCAATTTGTTTGTATCAGTACTAAGTGAAGTATTTGTCATTAAAGAGTTCTCCTCCTCTTCTTAATCTTCATCTATTGCATACCGCGCTGCAGGACAAAATTCCTCATGCGGACAGTATTTACAATTTGGTCCAGGCTCTGCCTGCAGTAAGTCAATGTCATCTTCAAATTTAAAGCCTGCATTGTCCCAGGCTCTCTTCCACCCTTTTGTGCTGTTAGCAGGGTTTACCAGATATTTCAATCCACTTAATGCTTTATATTGGATTCCCGCATACTTAAAAGGTCTGGAAAGTACAAACGGTGTATTAAAGATTAAAGCACTTCTCGACTTTGCTTCTCTTTTAAAATCTGACCAGTACGGAAACACCTGTTTCATCATTAGAGCTGGATCAGTACCTAACTGAGATAATAGTTTATATAAGTTGCTGTATAAAAAACTAAAGTGAAAATCCGTCTGGTAAACACTGTATGGTTGAACGATATAGCTGTAAAAAAATCTGCGTTTGCACAAGTTCAGCTCGGATAGAGCATACTCCGAATAGGAACTGAATGACTGTTCATAGTTTACGGTATCATCTTTTAGAAATTCAGACTGTTCATGAGGTAAGTTCACCTTTCCTGCTTTTACTTCTCGTGAGATAACAGATAAGTCTTCAATCAGTTTTAAGTAGATTGACCTTTCCAGCTCTTGCTTTCCATCCCAATCTTTAAACCAAGAAAGCGTTATAGACTGTGTCCCTGACAAGAGAACAAAGAATAAATACCTTGGAATTAATTCTTTGTGATTTTCCCGGAGGAGCAGGGCCTTCAAACTAGGTGACTTTATACGGAGTTTCTCCACAGTCTTAATTGTTAGCGGCCATGGAAGAGTCGGAGAAAACTTCGGAAAAGAAAACTCATCCAGTCCCGAAACATGAATATCCTTTCCCTCAAAAATCATACCATCAATTTCAGCAATAGAGCCCAGATGGATTAACCTTTTAGTCGGCGGCTCGTCATCATCATCCTTATTATCAAGGGACGCTCCGAGAAGAACATGCACAGCTTCTGCAATATCTTCTATATGATACTCTCGGTCAATCAATGGGTTTCGATTATACTGAAATACTTCTTCCAGCTTTTTAATTAATTTTTTTTCATGGTTCTGCAAGTCCTCTATTCTGAGACTGCCCATCCAGATTTTCTGAAGCAAGTTGTAGTATTCAAGAAGAGTAAAAAAAACTTTATCTTCACGGAACAGCTGCTTTACATGGCCATTCATTAATTCAAGTATCGTTTTGATATGCTCTAAATCTTCTTTCTTAATAGAATATGGACCTATTTTTTTAATCGGATTCTTTATCTCATCAATAAAGCGAGCATGTTCCGGTAAACTGTTAAGGTCATGAGAAAGAAACGGTCCGTCCTGAATATTTTTAATTAACAAATCCAAATTCTCAATCCATTTTTTCAATGTCATGCTTTGAGGAAAAAAATCTTTTATCATCTCTAAGTAATGCAAATAATCAGAAGCATATTTTTTTTCACCTGCTGCCGATTCTTTAACATATAGCCACGGCGATAAGAAACACTCTTTTAATGTATTTATATCAACCATTTGCTCCTTCGTCTCTTGGTTCCAAATCTTATGAAGGTGCATGATATACTGACCAATTGGATAAGAAAGAAAGTTTCTTTTAGATAGAGATTCGTCAGGAAAAAACTCCTGCAACCTCTGTTGGATATTTTCTCCAGCAGCAGTAAGATGATTAACGGATGTTTCCCCAGCTGTATTTTTATCAATCGTATCGTTCTTAAAAACTTGCATCCATTGATACAAGTTTTTATACCTTATTTGACTTATCCTATTAGAAGCAGGTTTTTGAATGTGTACGTTTGGCTCAAAAAGTGATGCTAGAAAGTCTGCTGAAAGGTCAGACTGCTCGTCTCTGAAGGCCGAAACATGCCATTTATCTTCAGAGACCCAATCGTTGTCCTCTCCCAGAATATTCTTTAAAAAAGAGAATGTACCTGGAAACTTTGAATTGTAAAATTGAAGAAAAATAATGTCTGTGCCAGCCTGTTTTAGCCCCTGAAAGATAAGCTGCTGTATAGGTGTTAAAAAGTAAAAACCATGTAATACAATTGTTTGATTAACATGAAGATTTACAGGGTTCACCCTTATTTCCGGCTGATGCTCTTTATCCCACCTATACTTTTCCATTAAGCGTTCGTTTATCATGTTCCTAAAAGAATTCGGCCGTTGCCGTTTTAGTGCAAAATGAAACCAATCCAGCCTTTTAAAGTATTTAGTTTGCTCGTCTTTTTTCTCCAATTGTTCCCAAACTTGCGAAAGAACTTGTTCATTCTTAGTTTGAGCACATTCTCTTAAATCAGATGGTTTTATCCCCAGCTCTGCAAGCATTCGAATTGTCAACAGTACATCAGCCTTATTACGGCGCACTGCCTGATTAACAGGATTGTCATCGGGATTATCTGCAGAACCCTTTCTAACGAGTTCAGATAAATACATATACTGTTCAAGTTTAACGGAGGACGCCATCCAGTTGCCAAGAATTGCATCAGTAAACCACTTAGCGGCAATCACATTTTGTTTTTCCTTAAAACGGTTTACCATCGCCTCTGTAAGGCTGGCTGTTGCACAAATATGCAAAATATTATCATTAAAACACACATCTTGTATTATTGGATCATTTGGAGACGCGTATGTTAAAACTTTAACATTTGACATGCTAAACCTCCTATTTTTTTATTACCTCTCTTACTCATACAGATATTTTGCCCAGCAGTGTCTGGCAGGCTTTGTTGTATATTTTATAATCCATAATTGTTCTTTCGCACGGGTCATTGCCACATACAATAGACGCAATTCTTCCGCTTCAATAGCCTTCTCTTCACTCATCGTGACTTCACTCTCTGAACTGAATGAAGATTTAGAGATGGTGCTGAAATTACTATTGCTAAAATGAATGTCCTCAGAATGGTCTGCTGCCCTGCCTCTCGCCGTGATCTGCCAGCCTGCCTGTGTTTTATCGTGGTTAAACAGTAAAACATTGTTCATGAGAGAACTATAAAAATAGCGATCTGTAAAAGGAATGATGACAGTATGATATTCTAACCCTTTTGATCGATGTACTGTCAAAATATTTATAGCATTTATAGTTAGATTATCATCTTGCGCTTCGTCCTCATCTCGGTTTGTTTTTAACTGAATGTTAAACCATGTTTGCAGAGAGTGCAGAGAAGTATACTCACCCCGGTATTGCTCTGTTATTATATCCAGGAGCCTGCCTAGATTTAATTCATAAGCCAATGCTTTTCTTTCTGATTCATTCTCGTCGATGCCCCTTTGCAGCTGAATTTCGTAGTATCTTTGTACAACTTCGGACTGTTCAATTACACAACGTATTAAAGAAAGAACCGGTATACGGCGTGCTTCTTCATGGTATTTTCTAAGTTCCTCAGTGTATGGCTTCAGCAGCTGCATTAGAGACTCTGGGTTACTTCCCGCTTTCAGTAAAAATGTCGGTTCTACTTGGTATTTACTATATGGTGTCAGCAAATAATCACAGATATAACGAGTGTCTCCCGGAAACGCGAGTGCATGAAGGAGCCGGTTCAAATCCCTGGCAGCCTCTGATTCAAAGAGGGTACCGCCTATATCTAAGTGTAGCGGAATTTTCTCCTCTTTACACCATTGCGCAACAAGACGCGCCTCTTTTCGCGTGCGTGTAAGTACTGCAACTTTATGTTTCTGTGGGTCCTTGTCATTAAGCTGCTCTTTTACTTTTCTAATCCATTGCGTAAAAAGAAGACGGCACTCTTTTTGCTCCTGATAATTTAGAGATTTTACAACTAAAGGGGATGCACCTTCTTCTTTTTGCTTAAAAGATATTAATTTGTCATCTTTACTGTATGGAAAATATCCATTCCACTTAGAGAAATATTTACGGTCCAGCATTTCAAGGAGCACTTGAGAAGATCGGTAGTTCTGTCTTAGAGAAAATTCCTCTGAGCCAGTGAGCTCTTTCTGCAGTTTCTCAAAAGCAGATTCATCCGCTCCGCGGAATCTATAAATGGACTGCTTTATATCACCTACAACAAACAGATTTATATTAAGTTTTGTTAATAAAAGCTGTACAAGTTTAATTTGAAAATCACTGCTGTCCTGAAACTCATCAATAAATAAATACTGGTAAGGAAAATGAATCTGTTCCAGTGAAGAAGGGTTAGTTTTTAAAAGAAAATCAGTCATTCTGGACAAGCTGCTTACTGTAATCGCATTTTCCTGGATTTGCTGAATACGGAATTGCTCCTCACATTCTTTAATCACGTGTATAATGAGATCCTGGAAGGGTTTATATACAATGTCACATTCCCCGAACAATTCCTGCAGTGCTATTTTTGAAGATATTTGAATTCCCTTCTTCTCAAATTCTTCCCAAAAAGAATTTATCATTTTCACAAACTCGTAATCTCGAATATGAGTAAATAAGTTATTTAGAAACAATGTGTTCTCCTGGTTCTTATCCAGTTCACTAATATATTTATTTACGACAGATTCAATAAGTTCTTGCCGTTCACGTTTATAGTTTCGAATCCGAACATTAGCACCCATTCCCATTTCGTTTCCCAATTGCCGGAACAATTTATATAGAAACGAGTCGATCGTACTAATTTGAATATTATTTAATTTTTCGATATCAAGTAAATATTGAGCATTTTTGGTAATTTGAAATCGGGCATACAGCGCTTCACTCAGCTTTTCAAACATATTTTTAGCTGCTTCGCGTGTAAACGTAATCATTGCAATAGTTTCAGGAGCAATATTTATATGTTTTAACAAATACATAATTCTCTGTACCATGCCCGTTGTTTTTCCCGAACCGGCTCCTGCCATAACAATAATAGGTTTTTCTATACCGCTATGCTCAATTAAAAATTGTTTGCTGTTAAAAGAAGGAAAATGTTTTTCAATCACTTCTTCAATATCTTTTACTCCCTTACCGTTTGGAAAGGAAATGGGGGGTTCATTAAAGCTATAAGAAGGACTTGTATAAACCTGAAACATCATACTATTTTTTACAATTTCACGAGTGCAATCTTCAGGCCACAAAATTTCCTCATCTGTAAGAATAATAACTTTCGTCCCTGACAAAACCTTCTGCTGCAGGATAGATATGTTAAGCATGTGTTTTTTCCCAATGATAAGCTCAGAATATAAACGCTCCATGTTTCTCCCCTTCTTCTGCTTTTAAACCACAAGTTCACCTTTGGTTACTTTCTCTTTAAGCGCAATCCAGCAAATTTCTTTCTTGCAGTATTGCGTCACGTTTGATCCAGCTACTGGTGGATTGGTTATATGATTCCAAACAACTGGAATAATTTTTTCTAGTTCATGTATAACCTCACTTCCAAGTTCCTGCCTGTTCCAAATAGCGTCAAAATCAAAATTTTTCTTCTTTAGTAGTGAAAGCAATGCAATTGAGTATGTGACAAGATTTGCCTTGTATCCTTTATATCCAAGCGACTGCACTAATTTATCCGTACTCCGAAAAAGTATACCTTTTGCAATCAAATGGCGGAAATACTTTTCATCGGGATTTACTTTATGGTTTCGATTCATTTCGCAAAACTCTAGAAAGTTCGCTTCACTTCCTTTACTCACTATATTAGGAAGCTGTTCCCAACTATTAATATATTTTGCAGCTTCTGTTTTTTTAATCACTTGTTGTTTAGGAAACTCTTTTTGGTATGCGCGCTTTTTAGCGGAAGTAGTACCGTGCCTGTTTACTTCTACATTATATTGGCCGCGTGTTCTTTCATAAAACCATTTTGTTTCTGGGTTGGAAGTTCCTGGTACAAGTACCATGTAGGACAACCGCTCCAATTCAGCCTGAAAAGAGTCATTTGAACGTAAATCAGAAATTGAAATTTTATTCTGGCTGTTAGCATACTCTGATATTTTGGATATGATATCATCTTTTTGTGTCATATCCTTAATAACATTTAACTTTATCTGAACATGAACTTTTGACAAATCCTCCCCGTTCGCTAAAGCTCTGTACAATGAGGCTGTAGTCTGGCCCCCATTTACAATTTGCCAGCCAATAAGCTCACTAATCTCCACAAAACCATTTTTCTCCTCGTTGGAAAAAATCGCTTCTTCTGCAATAGTTGTCAAACCATTGTTATAAGCCATGAACATGGTTGGAAATTTTTTTGCAGTTGCAATAATTCCTTTATTTATTTTTCCGCGCGCCTGAAGATAGGACCGAACGTTTCTTTCCATTAAACGATTCCCATAGTATTCATAGGCCTCGGCAAGAAGAGTTCCTGATACATATCCGATATAACAATCGTAAGCATCATTCTCAATTGGTACTTTAATCAAACGAAGCTCCTCGCCAAACTGCTCGACAAGTTTGATATGCAGTTCTTCCATTGGTTTATTCTCAACATCAAACTCATAAAGCTTCTGCAAATCCCATATATGGTATGTAAGGCTCGTCCCCTCAATTTCGGAATCAGTTAAGTGTTCCTTTACCTCACTGATCCTATTTGTCATAACATGTATTGAAGCATGGCGTATATTTTTATGATTTATAGAAATTGTATTAGCCAAATCGTAAATTTCCGGATTTGCCTCCCGGTTTATAGATATGGTATCTAATTGACCTGTAATGGCAGCGTAAACAAACATTTCAGCTTGATCAACTAAATTATGAATTTCCTCATTGCTAATCATAACTGGGTACTCCCTGTCAGCTAAATCAGTTATAAAAACATGTAATGTATTCATCTCATCACTTAATTCATATCCATTTATACAGATCCCATCAGCAGGGCTTTGAAATGAACAGATGTTAGGAGCAATAATGCTCTCATTTTCTATCAAATGCTCACTAATTAATGCGGTGAAGACTTGTTTATTATCTTCTCCATTTATATCGCTCTTATGATTAATCTCTTCATTAAGATCTCTATAATACTCGTTAATATCCTTCATTTATTTCAGTTCTCCTGTCAGTTTTTTCCTGGATGCACTATTTATCTATATATATTATAAGACAAAAATTGGTTCGTAATTCTTATATTA
>NZ_MLYQ01000068.1:0-35994 GCF_001866725.1 Bacillus sp. MUM 13 | reverse complement strand
AATGATATAATCAATTAAACGGAGTGGAGGAAAGGGCACATGAAGTATCGCCGACTGGGAAGGACTGGCTTAAAGGTGAGCGAAATCAGCTTAGGAAGCTGGCTTACATATGGCAATTCAACTGAAAAAAGTAAAGCGGTTTCAACGATTGAAGCTGCCTACAGCTTAGGCATTAACTCCTTCGATACGGCCAATGTGTATGCAAGGGGAGAAGCTGAAAAGGTTGTAGGAGAAGCCTTGCGCAGGTATCCGAGGGAATCCTATGTACTCGCAACAAAGGTCTTCGGCGCGATGGGGGATGGGCCAAATGACAAAGGGTTATCAAGAAAGCATATTTTCGAGCAGCTGCATGGCAGTTTAAAACGGCTTCAGCTTGATTATGTGGATATCTATTACTGCCACAGATTTGATTCGGAAACACCGCTTGACGAAACGCTACGTGCACTTGATGATATGGTCCGCCAGGGTAAAGTGCTGTATGTAGGGGTAAGTGAATGGACAGCTCAGCAAATTCAGGCTGCACTTGGAACGGCAGATCGATACCTGCTGGACAGGATCGTTGTCAATCAGCCAAACTACAGCATGCTGCACCGTAATATAGAAAACGAAATCATTCCGGTCAGCTCACAAAACGGCATCAGCCAGATTGTATTTTCTCCGCTTGCCCAGGGTGTGCTGACAGGGAAATATAAAAGAGGCCAAAACCTGCCGGATGAAAGCAGGGCAAGGGATCCGAAAGCCAATATGTTTATGGAAAGGCTTCTTTCTGATGAGGTGCTCCTAAAGGTAGAACAGCTAGAAAAAACAGCGAAGGAACTGGACATTAGCTTATCACAGCTTGCGATTGCCTGGATCCTGAGACAGCCGAACGTTGCCAGTGCTCTAATTGGAGCAAGCAGGCCAGAGCAGGTCGAGGAAAACGCAAAAGCGGCTGATGCACATTTGCCAGATGAAATTCTAAAAAAGATTGATACAATACTGCAATGAACGAAGCAGCCGGGAGATGATCCATCTTCACTGGCTGTATTTTATTTTGGGAGGCTCATTATGACGCTGAAAATCGGATTTATCGGGTTCGGCAAAAGTGTAACACGCTATCATCTTCCATATGTCTTAATTAGAAGTAATCTGGAAGTCAAAATGATATATAACAGAAGCAAAAAGGAAGAGCAGGAAAACCAGTATAAAGGCCATGGAATAGAATTTACTGATGATCTGCATCAATTGCTTACTGATGAAGAAATCCAGCTGGTTTCTATCTGCACGCCGCCAGACACTCATTATGATTTTGCAAAGCTGTGCCTCGCCCATGGTAAGCATGTTCTGGTGGAGAAGCCTTTTACCGAAACGGCCGAAGAAGCAAAGGAGCTTCTAGAGCTTGCAGCAGAAAAAAACCTCGTCATCATGCCGTATCAAAATAGAAGGTTTGACAGTGATTTTCTGGCGATGAAAAAAGTGCTTGAGGACGGATATACAGGTGACATTGTTGAGATAGAATCTCATTTTGATTATTTCCGTCCATATGCACCAGATCAGAAAGGAAGCCGCTATGACGGGGTTTGGTATGGCCTTGGCGTTCACTTGATTGATCAGGCTGTATCTCTGTTCGGGAGACCGCGTGCGGTGTATTATGATATCCGCTCAGTCCGTAACCCCGTTAACCCTAATGATTATTATCATGCAGA
This sequence comes from Bacillus sp. MUM 13, assembly GCF_001866725.1. Lineage (NCBI taxonomy): Bacteria > Bacillati > Bacillota > Bacilli > Caryophanales > Bacillaceae > Bacillus > Bacillus sp. MUM 13. The sequence goes on along the minus strand of NZ_MLYQ01000068.1, from coordinate 34,309 downwards.
GCTTTTTTACGATCATTTTAAATATATTGTTAAAACCAATCATCTAGTCAAGAGTCCTTACCCTTCCTTTATTCTTCACGGCAAAAATGGAAGCTTCATTAAATATGGAATGGACAGGCAGGAGGAGTTTTTGAAAGAAGGGAATGCTCCGCAGGATAAGGGTTTTGGTGCAGATGAACCTGGTATGTACGGAAAGGCCATATATCTGGATGGATCCGGACAAGACAAAGTACAAAAAATTGCCTCACCCAAAGGAGATTATGGCATGGTATATGATGCCGTGTACAGCACCATTGCCAACGGTCAAGAGAAATTAGTCAGTGATGACGATATCTTGACCGTTATGGAAATTCTCGAAAATGGGCTGAACCCTGAAAATCCTGTGATCAAGCCACTTTCATGATAGCTCGACTAAGGATGGAAAAGTGCAATGGCCCCGCCTTCGCCAAATGCTTTGATAGCCACTCACGCTATCTGCCCTGAATTTATGATAGCTTTTCAATTTGAATTTTATTTGTCAGCTGCATAAATGATTGTAAAGTTTTTAGGAGAGTTTAATAAATAGAAAGCAGGCAGATTCAGATTTTTTAACAAAAAAGACGAAAAAAGGACTTTGTTCCCGGATGTTTGCATATCAAAAATGATGCCGTCCTGCATTTTCTAGTGTTAATTTCCTGTTTTCCTTATATGTCATGGCATTTACAGGATATTCACTTCCGCTTAACATTTTTCTATTACAATGGGGATATCAATGGAAGGGAGAGAGGAAATTGAAAAAAACGATGAAAAAGGCAGGATTGCTGATTATGAGTGCAGGCTTTATTTTTCAGGCGGCAGGTATTCATGCTTCCGCTCACCAAAAACTGGAAAAACATGAGAAATATGAAAAACACGGGATTGCCCCGGTTTATGAAAATAGGGTCATTACCATTTCCCACAGAGGTGCATCAGGTTATGCGCCCGAACATACTCTTCCTTCCTATCAGTTAGGCAAGGAATTGAAGGGGGACTATATTGAGATTGACCTGCAAATGACCAAGGACGGCCAACTGGTTGCTATGCATGATGAAACAGTTGACCGCACAACGAATGGAACAGGAGCGGTTAAGGATTTTACTCTGCAGCAGCTTAAAAATCTGGATGCTGGCTCATGGTTCAATAAGAAATATCCTCAATATGCAAAGCCTGGATATGCAGGGTTAAAAGTTTTGACACTGGAAGAAATATTTAAGGAATTTGGAAGAGACTCTAACTATTATATAGAAACGAAGTCTCCTGATGTATATCCGGGTATGGAAGAAAAGCTTCTTCAGCTCCTGGAAAAATACAAGCTTACAAGTAAAAACCCTAAAACAAGCCATGTTCTTATTCAATCCTTCAGTAAGGAAAGCTTGCTGAAAGTACATGAAATGAACAGGAAGATCCCGCTGATCCAGCTTTTATCGTACAGCCAGCCAACTGACATCACGGATGATGAGCTTGAGGCCATCAAAAAATATGCCATTGGAATAGGACCTAATTTCAGCGGTATCAGCAAGGAATATGTAGAGAAGACCAGGAAGCACCACTTGTTTATTCATCCATATACCGTCAATGATGAAGCTGATATGAAAAAAGCCCTCGAATGGGGAGTGAACGGAGTATTTACCAATTTTACTGACCGCTTTAATGACGCGATAAAGGAATTTAATGCTGAGAAAGAAAACGATAAAAAAGAACATTCACAAAGAAAATAAACACCAAAAGCTGATCCCTGAAAAGATCAGCTTTTTTTATTGGTTTTTTAAAGTACATTGTACGGTGCTGATTGAAGCCGAAGGCCAATACTGCGGGTTGTGCATGCTCTGGAACTATCTTCGAAAAGTGAATATATGCAGTGAAACAGCAGACGAGAATTCAGTATCAAAAAAAGGCTTGAATTTTCACTTATAGTTTTGTAAAATTTAATTGTGCACAATTAAAATAAAAAAACGAAAAGAGGAACTATATTATGACTGAACCATTATTTACTGCATCTGTAACTGCTGTTGGCGGACGTGAGGGAAGAGTGGAATCATCGGAAGGCAATTTAACATTAGATATCGCTATGCCTGGCACTCCAAGGAAGAAAAAAATTCCTGATGCTACAAATCCTGAACAGCTTTTTGCTGCTGGATATTCTGCATGTTTTGACAGTGCGCTGCAGCTGATTGCCAGAAAAGAAAGGGTCTCCTTTGAATCCGAAGTAACTGCTAACGTGAGTCTTGTAAAAGATGAAAGAGATCAAGGATTTAAATTAGCGGTAAAATTGCAGGTGAAAGGCAGCGGGATCGAAAAGGATCAATTAGAGGAGCTAGTGCATAAAGCACATGCATTCTGTCCATATTCCAAGGCGACAAAAGGTAATATTGAAACAGTGCTGGAAGTTATCTAATACAATGAAGAAGGGTGCCTTAACCAGGCACCCTTCTTCATTGAAAGTGAAAGAGGATATTTTTCGATACCTTATTTCGTGCTGCCAGAACGATACAACTTTGACCGACGCTGCAATTTACTTATTCATTATTTTTATGCAGCATATTCAGCAGCTGGAAAAGAGAAGCTTTTAGGGATGTGTATTCTTCCTCGCTGTTCCCGCTCAATTCAAAGATGCGGCCGGGGATGGAGGCAGCTTTTTGCTTGAGCTGCATTCCTTTTTCTGTAATCCCGACGATTACTGAGCGTTCATCCTCGGGAGAACGTTTCCTTTGCAGCAGCCCATTCTGTTCCATTCTCTTTAGCATAGGAGTCAGAGTACCGGAGTCCAAATAAAGCAGTTCTCCCATTTTTTTCACCGTTAGCTTTTCCTGGTCCCATAGCAGCAGAAGAGCGAGATATTGGGGATAAGTTACGTCCAGTTCTTCGAGCAAGGGCTTATACTGCTTCGTCATTTCCCTGGAACTGGCATATAGAAGAAAGCAAAGCTGATTTTCCAGCTTTAGTTGTTCGAAATTATCAGACATTATGTCACCATCTTTTTATTTTCTAATTCATACACTATTTAATTACTACTATAACCTCTATTGGCCATTTAATAAAATAAATCGCCATTCAATAAGGAGCTCAATAGGATAGCGGCCTTAAATTTGGGGTATATACTTATTACATGAAATAAAGGAGAGTGAAGGGCATGGAGGTTACCATCAAACCGGCTGCCGCGGCTCAATTAAAGATGATTGAATTTAAGGAAAATGAAGGAGTCAGGATTGAAGCCATATTTGTGGGCAGCTGTTCCTTATATGCCGAACATGATCTTCGCATTGACCAAAAAGGACCACAAGATGACTTATTCATTACGGAGGGAATTCCCGTTTTGGTATCGAAGGAAAGCCAAAAGCATCTTTTTCATAAAATCTCTTTAGATTACAGTCCAGCCCTCGGCTATAAGCTATCTTCGGATGAAGAAACCTATCGCTACAATTTGCAGCTTAAACATCATAAAAACAGCTAAAGCCTTTTAATAATGGGTTTACTTTAAAGGTGCAAACAAGTAAAACACAAGTGAAAACACATTTGAATTCACAGATTAATTCTGAATTGTATCTTATGAACTTGACCGTTAAACACAAACTCTTGGCGAAACGCCTCGGACTTAAAACTGGATAGTCAAGATGCCTGTCCAACAGCTCGTCTGAGGTTATAGGTTCAGGAGAAGTTTATCTATACTTGAAAGACCGTTAGTAACAGCTAGTGGCGGCGGTAAAAGTTATATCTATGCAAACTTCAATCCAAAGTATGCTAAATGGCTGTCTTCGGACTTACTACAACTTTTGTTTAGGAATCCATACAAAGGGAAAAGGAAATTTAACTCCTGCACAACAGCTTGGCATTACTGACAAACAATTTACCTTGAATGATATATTGTATTTCAAGTAAAACCTGATGATTTGGGTTTTATTTTTTTGGGGGGGAATATTTAAAATATTTCGATATATTTTTGATCTTGATGGTATAATTTTTAAAAAAATTGAGGAGCGTGAATATCGTGTCGGAAACAAAGTTTGTTGAACTTCAAAAAGAACTTTTTGGCTTATTTGAACTAGGCAGATACGATAAAGTACATTCACTGATTGAAAAAGCACAGGTTGAATTTCCCGAAAGACTAGATAAAACAACTTTTTGGAGCGCTTGTGTTTATTCTGTTCAAGGAAACCAAGAAAACGCCATCGCAGCTCTTAAAGAGGGTTTGCAAAAAGGAATATGGTGGAATCCTTTGACATTAACTCATGACCAAGATTTAAATAACCTCCAAAACATCGAGGAATTTAAAATAATAGTAAATGTGTGCCGGGAAATTTTAGAAAATCACAAACATATATCTAAATCCCAACTGTTTACTTACGGAAATGATAAATCAGATACAGGATTATTTTCTTTGCATTGGCGGGGTTCTAATGTGAAAGATTTCGCTCCTTATTGGTTTGACAACAGTTTGTTAGAGGATTTTCTTTTTGCATTTCCGCAATCATCTCAGGTCTTTGGATACAACGCTTATTCCTGGGACAATCAAAATATTGCAGTTGAAGAAATTACGGTATCATTCATGGATTTCAAAGAAAAATTTAATACAAAACAAGATATCATTACTGGTGCATCGCAAGGCGGTAAATTAGCGATTGAACTAAGTTTAAATGGAAATGTTCTTGGAACAAAAGGATTTATAGCAGTTATTCCTGCAATTCAAGATGTGGCTTCCTTTGAAAGTTTATTAGTTGGAAATGGAAATGAAATTAAGGGTTGCATTATCACGGGAGATAAAGACCCTTTTTACAATAAAACCGTTGAATTAGTAAAACTTTTAGAAGAAAACGAATTTCAATGCAAATTGATAGTCAAAGAGGGATTGGGTCATTTCTTCCCTGCTGATTTTACTGATGTATTAAAAGAAGCCGTTGAATTCATTCATAAGACTTAAAAGTAAATATTGGATACCTAAAAAGAGCTTGAAATAACTTAAGCTCTTTTCGCGATTATTGTTGCTTTTTGAACTGTGAACTGATGTTTTTTCACCCCAAAAGTAAACCCGCCAGCATTTTAATCAGGCTTTTTTTGTTTATCTTGGCTTTTTTGTAAGCGGAACAAAGGGAAGCTATACAATTTCAGCTATAGTTTCCGATAAAAGTATAGAATGTCGAAAGCACAAAAATGTCTATGCTGAATAATGGGAGACTATCATAATGAAATTAGATTATAAAAGTAAAAGCTGGAGCTGGCCAGTTTTATTATGTGCGTCAGCCATTCTGCTGGCGATGCTCAAGGAAGTATGGGAAGCCAGGTTTCCTGAAAAATGGCTGTATTTTCAATTTGTTGAACTTATCATTATAATTGGCAGCACTTTATTGCTGTATGTATTGTTTACTGGCCATAAAAGGACCACAGGGGAATTAATTACAAGCAATCAAAAGCTGAACAGTATTTTCGACACGCTGGATGTTGCAATTTGGTCACATGATATGAAAACGGACAAGCTTATGATTTCTGCTGGGATAGAGAAGCTTTATGGCCGTTCCCTGGATGAATTTTATAGAGACCACAGCTTATGGAAAAAAGTAATCTACAAACAGGATTTATATGTTTTGAAAAGTAGGGAGGCAGCTTTCAGCGCGCGCCAGCCTGTAACGAGTGTTTATCGGATTGTCCTTCCTGATGGAGAAATACGGTGGATTCAGGACCGGGGAATTCCGTCATTTAATGAAGGCGGGCAGATGATTAGTTTTACCAGTGTTTTGCTGGACATCACCCTCCGCAGGGAAAGTGAGGACCGCTACCGAAGCCTTGTTGAAATGTCTCCGGATATTATTGTGGTTGTGAGCCGCGGTAAATTAGATTATATCAACGATACAGGCAGCAGGCTTGTTGGTGCCGGCGACCCCCGTGAGCTAATAGGGAAGCCTGCCACACAATTTGTCTCACCTCAAACGCTGAAGTCAGCGAAAGAAAAAATCCTGGCCAAATGGATCAAAGAAACGGAAAAGCTCAGATTTGAGATTGAGGCATTCCGGATCGACGGGGTTGTTATGGACGTAGAGATATCGGCCATGCCAATTATGTATGAAGGAAGGCGGGCATGGCATATCGTCGGGAGGGATATTACAGAAAGAAAAAAAACGGAAAAAAAGATTCAGCATATGGCCTACTATGACTCCGTGACTGGCCTTCCCAACCGCAATATGCTAAACCGCAAGCTTAATACCATATTGAATAAGCCTGGGGATAAGTCATTAGCTGTCATTTTTCTTGATTTGGATCGATTTAAGCTCATCAATGATACAAAAGGACATACAACCGGGGACCTTTTGCTCCGCAAGGCAGGAGAGCGGCTCACATACTCTGTGCAGGATGAAGGGCTGGTATCACGGCAGGGAGGAGATGAGTTTCTGATTCTGCTTGAAAATACGGATAAACAAAAAGCGGAAAAAGTGGCACGGCGGATTTTAGATTCTTTTGCTTCTCCTTTTTATCTTGATATGGAAGAATACTTTATCACACCAAGCATAGGAATCAGCTTGTGCCCTGCTGACGGTGAAGATCAGGATACACTGATCAAGCATGCTGATAATGCCATGTACCTGGCAAAGGACGCGGGCAAAAACACCTTTAGATTTTATTCGCGTGATTTGGATAATACATCCATGCGAAAGATGGAGCTCGAGAAAGGGTTAAGAAAGGCATTGGATCAGAAGGAATTTTTTCTTCAATATCAGCCTCAGGTTGAACTGGAAACGGGGAAGGTTATCGGAGTTGAGGCCCTTATCCGGTGGAGGCATCCTGTGCTTGGCATTGTACCGCCAAATGAGTTCATTTCTTTGGCCGAAGAAACCGGGCTGATCGTGCCGCTTGGAGAATGGGTGTTAAAGGAGGCATGCAGGCAGAACAGGTGCTGGCAGAAAGCAGGGTATACACCAGTGCCTGTAGCAGTCAATATTTCAGTGCGGCAGCTGCAGGAGGACTCATTTATCAAAATGCTTCAAAAGATCATTGATGAATCAGGACTGAGTCCCAAATATCTTGAACTGGAAATTACAGAGAGCATCATGCAAAACATAAAAAGATCCTCTCTTATTCTTAATGATCTCAAGAGGCTGGGGATAGCTTTATCTATCGATGATTTTGGGACGGGATATTCTTCATTAAGCTATTTAAAGCATCTTCCCATTGACCGGATTAAAATTGATAAATCCTTTATTGATGACATCATGGACCCATTGAATCATGGCTCCATAGTGAAGGCAATCATTGATATGAGCCTGAACCTGGGATTTGAAGTAATCGCTGAAGGAATCGAGAATGCCGAACAAGTGCATTTTCTTCTGCAGAATTCCTGCGAAATCGGGCAAGGGTATTATTACAGAACACCTTTGGATTCACAAGAGATAGAAGATCTTCTTCAAGAAGATCATCGTTTTCTTCCTGCTTTAGAGGAAGCTGAAGTGAAAACAAAAAAAGAGCGCTGAAGCACGTAATTGTGCCCAGCGCTTTTTTTCATGAATGGAGACACGGACTTTCAAATCAGCCATCCGTCTATATGTGAGGAAATAATCCATGTATACCTTCTGCAATCATTTGGATTGCCATTACAGCAAGGATAAGTCCCATCAGCCTGGATATTACATTCAATCCGTTTTGTCCAAGCTTGGATATGATAGAAGTAGAATAATAAAAAAGAACAAAGGTAACGGCAAGGATCAATGTAAAACTGATGAATACGGTCAAAAGGCTTGAAACGGAATGTGTGGAAGTGTGAGCCATGACCGTTGCAATTGTACCTGGTCCTGCCATGATAGGCAATGCAAGAGGAGTGATTGATATATCATCCTGCTGCTTTGCTTCCTGCTGCTCTCCTTCATGAGGCGTTTGTGCCCTCGAGTTTTTGGCATGCAGCAGATTATAGGCTATTCCAAAAATTAAAATGCCGCCCGCTACACGAAAAGCATGGATTGTGATTCCGAAGGCAGAAAAAATCAAATTCCCTAAAACCAGAAATACAGTAAGGATGATAAAGGAAATAATCGCAGCTTTTCTTGCCGTCCTGCGCTTCTCACTGACAGAGTATCCACTTGTCAATGTAATGAATATTGGGATATTGCCAAGCGGGTTCATGACTGCAAAAAAAGAAACAGTCAGTTTTAAAATAAGAGCCAGCAACATATACACTCCTTTCCTGGATGTACAACATTTTTTCCGGATGAACGGGCATCCCCTGCTGGGAGCCCTTTTCATTTAACTGGCCATCAGCGGAGTTTCTGAAAGGAAATCTGTAAGGGCAGTTTCATTTTATCTTACCCAATCCCTCCTTAAACCTAACAGTAAAATCCGTAATTTTAAAAAGTGAACCCGCACCCCTGCTGCAGAAGTCTATAAGTTTGTTCCCTTTTTACTCCCTTTTCCAAGCAGCGATTGGAGCATGAAGAGTCTTTGAGCACGCCGCCTTGGCAGTGAAGAGCTTTCACGGGACTGCCGTTCAAGCTGGCGGATTCCTTCTCCAAGAGCAAAGAAAGACAGCATGGAAAAAATGATAAAGCACGATGCGGATATCGGTATCCACGGCGCCACATTAATATCATTGATAATATTCGTCAGATAGATGGGCCAGAGATTTGCTGTATTCACCACCCCGTAAAAGGTGGGTCCTGGCCCGCCGGGAAGCTGGATGAATTTTTGGGACAGGAAGATATTAAAAATGCCTAATTGCCCGATCAGAAAAAGCATGTTCCCGATATGTGTGGACAAGGAGGAGAGCCATTGCGGAAGGCAAATCGGCCAGTAGTACCACTTAAATAACCCTTTCATGCCTGTCCCGGATACCATGGCTGCTTCATAATAGGTTGTCTGGTGAATGGATTGGATGTTTTTTTCAATAACCTCCGCTATCTTGCCTGTTTCTAAGACAACCAGGATAATAAACATCCAAATGGGACGATGCTGTGAAAAAATAAAAAAGGGAATGGTAACAATGAACATAAAAAAGAAGATCAGCGGAATGCGGGAAAATAAATAATTCCATCCCTGCAAAAGTACTTTAATGAATGGAAAATGAGCTGAACTGATACCAAGCGGAATAGCCAGGGCAAATACAGCGGCACTTAATCCTGCACCTGTGAGCAAGGTGGTTTTCGTTCCTAACACAAGGACACTGAGCACATCTCGTCCTTTCCTGTCTGAACCCAGGATGAAATCGCGTGATGGATGGTAGGGAGGGAGATTGAAAAATGAATGAAAATAGCTTCTTGTTGTAAGCTGTTCATCAATTCCCGGCAGATAAGGTCCAAAAATAATCAGAAAGAGCAACAGTCCCAAGCCAGTTATCCCAAATATGAAGGATGTATTAGTTTTCATTTCAGCTGGTCCTCCTCTTAACAGGATTCACAAAATGGGACACAATCTGGGTCAGCCATTGGGTGATAAGAAGGATCAGCGTGAAGAGCAGGCTGAAACCAATGACGGCGGAAGTGTCAATTGGCATGGGTGCTCCGGCCATGAAGCTGCTTTTAATATGAAGGGCAGACACCAATCGTAATCCTATGCCCCTGTATTGAGACATAAATTCGACAATGAACATCCCTGATAAAAGGGTCATCATGACCGGGATGCTCTGCTGCAATAGATTTGGCCAGCAGTTGCGGAGCGTGTGCCGCCAAAGAACGGCTCTATCGCCGATTCCCTTGGAGCGGGCAGTCAGGATATAATCCCTTCCATCCTCATTTTCGAGAGCCTCTGAAGTATATCGGGCTATAATGGCAGCGGGATACATGCTTACAAATAGTATAGGAAGGAAGATATTATACCAGTGTTCATCTCCGTATATATCCACATCAGGGAAGCCGTATTTTCCAGCTTCAAAAAGAATTGTCTGTATAAACATAATTGAAATAAACTCGGGAACGGACTGTCCAAGCCACGTTGCATTTTTTCCGAAAATCCGGCTAAAGCCGCTTTGGTGGTTATAATCATAAATTCCCTTGAAGACGCCGGCGATAAGACTGATGATGAGGGCTGGAAAGATGACTTTTGCACTTCTCCAGCCGTAATGAAGCATCTCAGTTTCAACAGGCAATTCATAAGCGGTGATGCCAAGGCTTTTATGTACTTTTACATCCTTTAAGTAATCTTTTATATTGTTTTCATAGGCTTCCCAGCTAAAATGGTATTCCATAATATCATCATAGCCAACACGATGTGATTCAACATCTCTTGGAAGAAGCACTATCAAAACTAATAGGCAGGCGACAATCCCCCACATCAGCAAACTGCCAAATAACTTGAGCAGCAATCTCATTACTTAACCCCCTTTTTATCTCTTCAAATAGTAACAGTAAAATAATACCAGATAATTTTTAATGTTTCGATAGTTTCCTGCAAATGCAGGAAAGAGAGGACTTTGTAAAACCCGTGTAAAGTTGCTGTAAAGATTGGACTGAAGCAATAAATAATCATTTTGGCGCTCCGATAAGAAAAAAGTACCAATTTTCCGAAAGGGGCAAAAGAGATGCAACGTATTAGGCTGACTATCGGCAGAAAGCTGCAGGCCACTTTTTTATCCATGATTCTTTTATTGGGAATGATGGGAGGGTTCAGTATTTATTGCTTTTATAAAATGGAAAACTCATCTGAAAAAATCGTTAAGGATATTTTATTGGTACGGACTGTTACGGCTGATATGCTGACACAGCTGGTTAACGAGGAAACCGGTACAAGAGGATACCTTGTTACAGGAGAAGAGAAATATTTACAGCCTTATATGGAAGGAAAAGCAAAGCTGCAAAAAGATATAGGGATTCTAAGAAGCAATCAGGCATCCAATCCGCAGATGAAAAAATTGCTGACAGAAACGTTCCCTGATTTAAGCCATCTTCAATGGCACTATGAAAAGCAGATATCTTTAATTAAACAAGGGCAATTAGATCAAGCGTCAAAGGATATCGAAGGCGGAAGAGTTTATATGGATTCTTTCCGGAAAATACATAAAAAAGTGGAACAGGACAATATGAAACATACGGATCAAGCTCTGAAAAAGGCAGAAGATGGTGCAAAACAAGCGATGATTCTGATTGGTGCCATTGTTTCAGGATCCCTGCTGCTTGCCATGCTGCTCGCACTGTACCTGACACGTTCCATCGTCAGGCCGGTCAAAAGAATGACGAAGCAATTTAAAGAAATTGCTGAAGGGGGAGGGAATTTAACAAAACAGTTAAAGGTACAGGGAAGCGATGAACTTGGCGAGCTCGCGGAATATTTTAATAAAACCTTCAGCGTACTGAGAAAACTTATGATTTCTGTGGGAGACGCTGCAAACCAGGTTGCAGCTGCTTCTGAAGAGCTGACAGAATCATCCTCAGAAACCTCTGGGGCTGCAGCAAAGATATCAGCTGCGATGGATGAAGTGGCAGCGGGAAGCGGACAGCAGCTCAGTTCGTCATCCCAATCATTGCATAAGAGCCTGCACCTGGCGGGGAAGATAGAGAGCCTTTCGTTATCTGTAGAGGAAGCGGCTCTAAGGAACAAGCAAGCGCATGAAAGGGCTGATGAGGGAGCTGATGCTGTGAGAAAAACCTTGTATGTTATGGAGGATGTACAGGACAAAATGGGCAGCACAGCTTCTGCCATTTATGAGCTTGGGACACAAGTTAAAAGCATAGAATCTATATTAAGTATGATTAAAAATATTTCCAGCCAGACAAATCTGCTGGCTCTTAATGCTTCAATTGAATCTGCACGGGCAGGTGAAGCAGGCAAAGGATTTTCTGTTGTAGCAAATGAAGTGAGGAAGCTTGCAGAAGAAACGAATATAGCTGCAGAGGATATTGGGAAATTGGTCCGGGAGGTTCAGGTAAGTTCACATATCGCTGTTAATGGGATGGAGGAAGGAACCGCCTCCATGGATAAGGGTGTTTCATTTGTCAAACAGACTGTAGCTTCTTTCCGGAATATTTCACTATCAGCAGCATCAGTATCTGAAAAAACGGCAGAAGTACAAAATATGGTTGAAGAAATGTCTAGTTCTGTCCGTTATTTAACGGAAGAATCTGAACAGGCAGCTGTACTTTCCAAAGAAACAGCCAATAATACAGCAATAGCCGCTGCATCGGCGGAAGAGCAGCACTCATCATTGGAAGGAATAGCGGTGTCGGCAGAAAAGCTATCAAACCTGGCAGAATCCCTGCTGACATCTGTTGGACAGTTTAAAGTTTAGTTACCGCTGCAGAACAGGAATTTTCTGTTCTGCAGGACTCCTTAGGATGAAAGTAGTCTGGCAGAGGGAACGGATAAAATTTTTTAGAGCAGTTCTTTTTGTCCAAAAAAATAGATACATATTATATGACACTCCTAATCTCTGCAGTTTACGGAATTTTCAATTATTTAATACAAATAATTGACAACGCTTACAACCTGTCATATACTTCTATTAAGTTAATGATTGTGACGGAGATTAGGAGATCACGCAAACATACTCTAACCTTAGGGTTAATCTGTTTGCTGGTCTCTTTTTTTATCTCTAATAGAAAGAAATGAAAAAACAAAAAGGGGGAAAAGGAAATGACGCCATTTTGGGGAGAGCTTGTGGGCACGATGATTTTAATTGTTTTTGGGGCTGGAATCGGAGCGGGAAGCACACTGAAAAAATCTTACTCGAATAATGCAGGCTGGGTTGTTATCACTATTTCCTGGGGACTTGCAGTAACTATGGGAGTATTTGCAGTAGGTTCCATCAGTGGCGCCCACCTAAATCCGGCAGTTACACTGGCCCTTGCCATTAATGGAGATTTTGCATGGGCGGATGTGCCAGAGTACATAATTGCCCAGATGTTAGGAGCGATTCTTGGAGCAGCCATTGTTTACCTGCATTATCTGCCGCATTGGAAAGCGACGGATGATCCTGCTGGAAAGCTTGGTGTCTTTTCAACTTCACCAGCCATCCCGCACACTTTTTCAAACCTTCTAAGCGAAATCATCGGGACATTCATCCTAGTGCTTGGCCTTCTGTTCATTGGTGCCAATAAGTTCACAGAAGGCTTGAATCCTATTGCAGTCGGTTTGCTGATTGTAGCAATCGGCATGTCTTTGGGCGGAACAACAGGATATGCGATTAATCCCGCCCGTGACCTGGGCCCGAGGATTGCACACTTTTTGCTTCCGATTGCAGGAAAGGGAGGCTCCAACTGGGGATATTCCTGGATACCTGTGGCTGGGCCGCTGCTTGGAGGTTCACTGGGAGCTGTATTCTATAAAGCAGTTTTTAAGGGTGAAGTGCACGCAGCCTTTTGGATTGTAGCGATTGGAACGCTCGTAATTTTAGGCCTTGCTGCTCTTTTTGGAAAAAAAGGTTTAGCTTCAAATAAAGGCATTAACACCTCGGCTTAAGATTAGCTGCGGCTGACTACTGGGTAAAGTACCGCTATAGAATGATATTTAGGAGGAGAATTCGAAATGGAAACGTATATCTTATCACTGGATCAGGGGACTACAAGCTCAAGGGCTATTTTATTCAATAAAAAAGGGGAAATTGTCCATACTTCCCAGCGTGAATTTACCCAGATATTCCCCAAGCCGGGATGGGTTGAACATAATGCTAATGAAATCTGGGGCTCTATCCTTGCAGTCATTGCCTCCTGCCTGTCAGAATCCGGAGTGAAGCCGGAACAGGTTGCCGGAATCGGAATCACAAATCAAAGGGAGACCACTGTTGTATGGGATAAAAAAACAGGGACTCCAGTTTATAATGCAATTGTCTGGCAGTCCAGGCAAACAAGCGATATTTGCTCAGAATTAAAAAGCCAGGGACATAATGATACCTTCCGTGAAAAAACAGGGCTGCTTATTGATGCCTATTTTTCCGGAACAAAAGTAAAGTGGATTCTGGATAACGTAGATGGTGCCCGCAGCAAGGCGGAAGCCGGTGAGCTTTTATTCGGGACCATGGATACATGGCTGATCTGGAAGCTTTCAGGAGGAAAGGCGCATGTAACGGATTACACGAATGCATCCCGCACACTTATGTATAACATATACGACTTGAAATGGGACGATGAATTGTTAAGCATTTTGGGTGTGCCAAAATCCATGCTTCCTGAGGTTCGCCCTTCTTCGGAAGTATATGCCACTACGGTTGACTATCATTTCTTCGGAAAAGAAATCCCGATTGCCGGAGCAGCGGGAGATCAGCAGGCAGCCCTTTTTGGCCAGGCATGCTTCGAGCAGGGAATGGCAAAAAATACGTATGGAACAGGCTGCTTCATGCTGATGAATACAGGAGAAAAGGCTGTCCAGTCCCAGCATGGCCTGCTTACTACGATAGCGTGGGGTTTAAACGGGAAAGTAGAATATGCATTAGAAGGCAGTATATTTGTCGCCGGATCAGCCATTCAATGGCTTCGTGACGGACTCCGGATGCTAAAGACTGCTCAGGACAGTGAAGGCTATGCCAAAAAAGTAGCTTCCACTGATGGAGTATATGTTGTGCCTGCATTTGTAGGCCTTGGCACACCATATTGGGATAGCGATGTCCGGGGTGCTGTTTTTGGAATTACGCGCGGTACTTCGAAGGAACACTTCGTCAGAGCCACCCTTGAGTCGCTCGCATATCAGACGAAGGATGTGCTGGATGCCATGGAGGCCGATTCCGGCATTCACCTTAAAACACTGCGGGTTGACGGCGGGGCAGTCAAAAATGATTTCTTGATGGAATTCCAGAGCGATTTGCTGAATGTACCGGTAGAACGTCCGGTGATTAATGAAACGACAGCACTGGGAGCCGCATATCTGGCAGGCCTTGCTGTGGGATATTGGGAAAGCCAGGAGGATATCGCCAAGCAATGGGCCATTGATAAAACCTTCGGCCCAACCATGGAGGATGCAGACCGTAATCAATTATATGAAGGCTGGAAAAAGGCCGTAAAAGCTTCTATGGCTTTTAAATAAGAAAAATCTGCATCATGCTTCCGGATTGCGGATCATTGGCGTCCGGAAGATAAGTGATGTGATTGCGGGGAAACTGCTGAACAAAGCGCCGTCCAGCCGGGAGAAGCTGCTTGAAAAATCATAAAGAATAGCGTATGTAATATTGTCAGTCCGCTCTCCGGTTAAGATGCTTCGCGTTCCGGTGTCATGCATTTACTGCGACCAGCATCGTGCTGTTACTGGCCAATCCTCACAAGGCCGCATTCCTTTTTTTCAGGGATGTGGCCTTTTTTATATGAAAAAGGCTTAAAGCATTTACAGACATTCGGTTAATTTCATTTGCAATAATTCAAAATCACTATCATTTATATCGAAATCTGGTTCCACCCATGAGAACCCGTCCCCATTAAATCTTGGTATAATATGCATATGATAATGTTCCACATCCTTGAAAATACCATTATTCTGCATAATAGTTATACCGTCAGTATTAAATAATTTTTCAAGCGATTGAGCAATCTTTTGAGCAGAGAGGATAACTTCTGAAAGGCTGATTGAATCGACTTCGCTGAACTCTTGATAGTGTGTTTTGGGAACAATTAATACGTGACCTTTATTTATTGGGAATTTGTCCAAAAAGCAACAGACATAATCATTTTCATAAACAATATACGCTTCCTCTCTTTTTGAAATAATCTCACAAAATATACACAATTGCATTTTCCCCCTCCTAATTATAAGAAAATAGACTCATTCGATGAAAATGAGCAAAATCCTCTTTTAATAAAAGTTGTTCTTTTGTACGCAACTTATTCACTTCATCTATTAATTCTCTTAACTTCATACCATTACCTCCACAGGTTCTGTTTTTAAACACATGTTCGTGGAAATCAAATCACAATAAGCACCTATAAAAAGTAAAAATTACCCTCCTGTTCCCTAAGCAGCAAACTTTACGAGTTTTGTAAAAGGCTGTTTTCGTAAACTTTGTTGCTATGGAACAAGGGGTTGATTTCCGCTACAGGATGCTCCGCTTTCCGCGGGGCGTGCGCT
Source organism: Bacillus sp. MUM 13 (assembly GCF_001866725.1). NCBI lineage: Bacteria > Bacillati > Bacillota > Bacilli > Caryophanales > Bacillaceae > Bacillus > Bacillus sp. MUM 13. Next base: position 18,343 of record NZ_MLYQ01000068.1, on the reverse strand, counting down.
GAGCCTCCTCGCCTTGCGTCTGCGGGGTCTCATCTGTCACGCTAATCCCGCTGGAGTCTTCGCACCTTTCGCTCCAATCAACCTGCTTTAACAATAGATTTGCCTCGAAATCTTATTAAATAACAACAACCTTTAAGAAAAGAGCCTATAAAAAAGGCCAGGCCTCTTATGTATAGGACAATCTGGGGCCCGGGGAAGCTGAATATCAAGGAGGCGATCCCAAATGGATACATTTGAAATTTTATCTTTGATGATCAGTTTTGGAATGTTTCTTCTCTCTGTTTTGAATTTTCGGGACCATCATTAAGACAATGGAGCTGCTCCGGTTTATGGAAGCGTTGAAATTTTGAAATGTTGTTCCTCATCATGTAGACTTTTGATAAGCAAGAACAAATTGATTAAATTGTGAGGGAACCACATGAAAGCATTAGTGTTTGAATCTTTCGGCGGACCGGAAGTATTGAAAGTGAAAGAGCTTGAAACACCGTCTTTTGGACGTGATGAAATACTGGTTAACATGAAAGCGATTGGTTTAAATTTTGCGGATGTTTATAGAAGAAAAGGAAATTACCATCTTGCCGGAGAGCCTCCGTATATTTTAGGATACGAAGGTGCAGGCATTGTTGAGCAAGTCGGCTCTAATGTGACAGAAATAAAGCCGGGAGACAGGATCGGATTTGCCGATGTTCCTTATGCAAATGCAGAATTTGTCGCTGTTCCATTGGATAAGGCGGTACCGCTCCCTGAAGGCATTTCGTTTGAAACAGCCGCATCAGTTCTGCTGCAGGGGCTTACCGCACATTACTTAGCGAAGGACAGCTATACAATCCAAGAAGGTGACACTGTTTTAATTCATGCAGCGGCCGGCGGTGTTGGAGGGCTGCTTATTCAAATGGCGAAGCTGAAGGGTGCAAGAGTCATTGGCCTGACATCCTCTGAAGCTAAGATGGAAACAGCAAAAGGGGCAGGTGCAGATCAGGTTTTCCTTTATGATCAGCCATGGCCAGAAGAGGTGCTGAACTGGACAGATGGCCGCGGCGCGGACGTGGTTTATGAGTCAGTGGGATCCACCCTGATGGATAGCTTTAAAGCAGTGCGTACAGGGGGAACAGTTGTGTTTTACGGAATGGCTGGCGGAGATCCGGTTTCAGTTGATCCCCGGATGCTTATGGATACCTCAAAAACGCTTACCGGAGGGGATCTTTGGAATGTCCTGACTTCCCGTTCAGAAAGATTATCACGTTCAAATGAGCTGTTTCAATGGATTCTGAACAACAAGGTGAAAATTGCTGAACCGGCTATTTATCCATTGGAAGATGGGGCGCTTGCACATCAATTTCTGGAAAGCAGAAAAAGCACCGGAAAAATCTTGCTGATACCATAAATTCCGGGCGGCTCTGCTTTATCGCAGAGCTGCTTTTTTCGGTTCAATGAGCGATCTCATATTTAAATGAGGTTAAATGGGGCGAGCTTCCTGGAGCGGAAATCAATCACCTTGTTCCAATGGAGCAAAGTTTACGAAAAAAGCGTTCATTTGCATTTGAAGGAGCGGAAAAAATGGAAATTAAAGGGTTAAATCATATGCTGTTTTCTGTTTCAAATCTGGAAAAATCAATCACTTTCTATCAGCATGCATTAAAAGCCAAGCTGCTGGTAAAGGGGAGGAGTACCGCATACTTTGATTTAGGCGGAATATGGCTTGCCCTAAATGAAGAAAAGAATATTCCGCGGCGTGACATTCATCAATCCTATACCCATATTGCTTTTTCAATAGAAGAAAGGGATTTTGATGCATTCAAAAGGCACCTGGAAGAACTTCAGGTATCCATCCTTCCAGGACGTAATAGAAGTGATGAAGATAAAAAATCCATATATTTTACGGACCCGGATGGCCATAAATTCGAATTTCATACTGGCACTTTGCAGGACCGGCTTCTTTATTATAGAAGTGAAAAAAAACATATGGATTTTTTTATGAATTAAGAGAATAATCAGTATTTTTGTTGGAGGAGGGGAAGCCGGCGTGTTCCGGAATGAAGAAAGAGGAACCGGATCGCACTGGTTCCTCTTTATCTCTTAATCACTGTATTTTCTTTGGTAGTGGCTTAATGCAAGCAAGGGGAAAATATAACGATAGCTGTGGTAGTGGGCATATACATACCCAGCCAGCCCCTGCCCTGCCGGATAAGAAGCGGTCCAATCCTCCTTTTCCCCATTCTGAATCAGAAAAGAAATGCCTCTGTCAATTTCGGCTGTGGCATGCGGGGACTGGGAAATAAGTGCGTCAACCGCCCATGCTGTGTGGATTAAGGTACTGGCGCCGAGAGGGACGTATTCTTTTTTGATATCGCTATAACAGGATTCTCCCCATCCGCCATCGCTGTTTTGAATATTCATCAGCCATTTTGCCGCTTTTTTTATTCTGCGGTCATCGTGCGGGAAGCCCACCGCCATTAATCCGGTAAGCGCTCCCCATGTGCCATAGATATAACAAATTCCCCATCTTCCGTACCAGGATCCATCATTTCTTTGATTATGGAGAAGCCAGGAGATGGCTTTCTTCATAGAACTTTCAGTTTTTTTAAGATTGGCGTATGTTCCGAGGAATTCAAGTGTTCTTCCTGTAAGGTCAGGAGTCGACGGATCTGTGAGGATGGTGTCTGCTCCCTCAACCGGCAGAAGCGTGAAAAGGTGCTTATCGGTATTTTTTTCAAAGGCCGGAAATCCTCCATCATCATTCTGCATGGAAAGGATGAAGGATAAACCCTGCATCCATGAGCTTTTTTGCTGCGGGAAGGAATCATGCTTAGGAATCAAAGCTCTGAGTGAAGCTGACGTATCATCCACATCAGGGTTGATTGTATTGAAATCAGAAAAACCCCATCCTCCTGGAATTGCTTTTGAGTTATGAATAGCCCAGTCTCCGTATCTCGTATGCTGGCGGGAAAGAAGATAGCCACTTGCTTTTTTAATGCAGTTATCTGCTGACTGTACCTTGGATTCCTGCAGGGAGTAGCTGATCAATGCCGTATTCCATACATGTGCCGTAGTATAGGGAATATGGGTATGGCCTCCAATGGTGCATGCTGTGGCTTTCAGTCCTTCAACAGCCCTTGCGATGACTGGGTCATTTTTGGAATATCCAAGTGAAAGCAATGCAATAATCATAAAAAAGGTGGAACTGAAATAGTTATACAGAGTCCCGTCCGGTTCTATTCGTTCAAGCATAAATCTTTCGGCTGCTTTTTCCGCAAAAGTGTGATGATTGGCTGTAAAATCAATGAGCGACTCTGCTCCCTGCTTGATGGAAGAAAATATTGAACGGTATTCCTCGGCTCCTAATTCCTCCCAGCTGCTATCATCCCGAATCCTTTTGGTATGCAGCAGATCGCCCAAATCAGGGGTATTAGCCACTCTCGCCTGGAATCTGCGGTCTGCCAAAAGAAGGAGCGGAATGAAATTCGAGCGTGCATATACTGACAAATCATATATGCTTGCAAAAAATGAGGGGGGAAGAAGTACAGCTTCAAGAGGTATGGGGAATATGGGCGGATAGCTGTATTGGCCGGTAATCGTCAGCATCATTTTAGTGAACATTCGAGCCTTCTTTAAACCGCCTCTGGAACGTATAAAAGAGCGGGCCTTTCTCATGTCTGGTTCGTCTTTATGCTTCAGTCCGGAATATAAAAGAGCGTAATAGGCTTCAATGGTCAATGATAAATTCCCTTCAATTTCATCATGGAATAGCTTCCAAGCTCCGTTTGTTCCCTGCCTGCTGATAATTCTGTCTGTAAGCTGCCTTATCAAATGTTCATCATTTCTCTCTAGTATCCTCAATAAAATAATCATAAAGGCATCTGATACTAATCCTGTTTCAAAAGGATAATCCCAGGAGCCATTTGTTAATTGATCTTTAACTAGTATCCGTGCAATTCTCCCGATTTCCGGCTGTGTGTTTTGCATACGTCCAGCCTCCTTTAAAAAGCTGTTCATTTCCCAATATATTCTCCGCTGCCTCCATCCATTCATATATCCCCGTATTAAAGAATGGCTGTTTTCGTAAACTTTGCTCTATGGAACAGGGGGTTGATCTCCGCTCCAGGATGCTCGCTTTCCGTGGGGCGGGCGGTGAGCCTCCTCGGCTTTGCCTGCGGGGTCTCACCTTCCCGCTAATCCCACAGGAGTCTCGCACCTTACACTCCAATCAACCCAGTTTAACAACAGGATCGCTTCACAGAACTTTTTAAAAAAACAACTATCTTTAAGAAAAGAGCCATAACAAAAGAGCCTAAAGAATAGAGGAGTTTTGCATATGGTCAGCGAAAAGTATGATGGTAGATGGTATCTGGAGGGAGCATGGTCATGAAGGGAATTGAAATACTTGAGCATAACAAAAAATGCTGGGATGATGTGGCACCTGAATTTTATGGAAAAGAAGCACTGCCGGAGTTTGGGCCATACACCGTAACGGAAGAGGAAATTAGGCTGTTTGACAGCATTGAAAATAAACGGGTACTGGATATTGGGTGCGGAAGCGGGCATTCATTGAAATATATGGCAGATCATCAGGCACGGGAGCTGTGGGGATTAGATTTATCTTCAGCACAAATCAAAACGGCACAAGAGGTTCTTCAAGACACTGATGCCAGGCTCTTTTGTGCTGCGATGGAGGATTCTATTGGTCTTCCGAATGAGTATTTTGATATTATTTATTCGATTTATGCACTCGGCTGGACCACAGATTTAGCAAAGACTCTTTCTGCCATTTATTCTTATCTTAAGGAAGGAGGCAGTTTTATTTTTAGCTGGGAGCATCCTTTTTACACGAATCTGCTGGCAGAGGACGGAATAGTAAAGCTGCAGGGATCCTATCAGGAGGAAGAGGTTTATTCATACAGCTCATTTAAAGGCGGGAATCTGCCTGTATACTTATATAAAAGAAAACTAAGCACCTATATAAATGAATTAGTTAAGGCTGGTTTTACAATTGAAAGATTGGTAGAGGGGGAAACAGCCTCCAAATACCATAATCAGCAGGAGGATTTCTCAAAAAGGCACTATTCGTTATATAAAGCGAGAATGGTTCCAACGACGTTTATAATAAAGGCAAGGAAATAAAGGAATGGATTATTACTTGCCATTTTGGCAGCAGTAAATATGATGTAATTGCCAAATGTTCAAGGATAGAATCCTGCCTTTATGAAAAAGGAGACTATTAAATTGAGAATATTATTGTCCTGGAGCGGCGGAAAAGATGCATGTTTAAGTTTTGGCAAGCTGAGAAAAGAAGGTCATGAGGTAGTATGTTTATTAACGACTGCATCCCGGGAAATCGGCAGGACCTTTGGCCATGGTGAAAAACGGGATATGATTAGGGCGCAATCAGAAGTCCTGGATACTCCCATCCATTTTATTGAGGTGGATATGGATACATACACGGATTGTTTTATTAGGGATGTTCTGATCCTTAAAGAAAAGTACAGAGCAGACGCGATTGCATTTGGAGATTTATATTTACAGGAGCATCGTGACTGGGGCGAGGATGTTGCCGCAAAAACCGGACTTGAGGCTTTGTATCCACTTTGGATGGAGAAGAAGGATGCACTTGAAAATCTTCATCGCTTCATAGAATCAGGTTATCGGGCAATGGTCATCCGTACGATTAAAGATGAAAAATTGGAAAAGTGGCTGGGAAGAACCATAGACTGGGAGTTTGCAAAGGAAATAGCAAACATGGATATTTGCCCAATGGGAGAAGCGGGAGAATATCACACATTTGTTTATGACGGGCCTTTGTTCAGCAAAAAAATTGAATTGAATCAAAGAGAAATAGCCGAATACGAAACAACAAAACGTGTGGAGTTCGAATCCTTTTCATTGGCTGAAAAACAAAAGGGGAAATGAAATGTGGGGGATGTATTAAGGGAAAAACCGATTGATGCCGCCAAGAAATTTGTTGCTTCATATTTTGGAGGCTGCCAGGGTGCCATTCTTGCCGGCAGTGTAGTCCGCGGAGAAGAGACTCGTACCTCTGATTTAGATATTGTGATCATTGATCAAGCTGTCCCATCTTCTTACAGAGAATCTATATTTGAAAATGGATGGCCTATTGAAGTGTTTGTGCACAATTTAACATCCTATCAGCAGTATGTTAAAAGCGATTGCGAAAGGGCAAAGCCATGCTTGCCAAAAATGGTTTCAGAAGGAATCGTCCTGAAAGATGAGGGATTCGTTTCTTCAATGAAAAAAGAGGCTGAGGAGATTTTAGCACAAGGGCCGAAGCGCTGGGGCAAAGAAACTATTGATGTAAAAAGGTACTTTATTACCGATGTATTGGATGATTTCATTGGTGCAGATGACCGGGGAGAAGCGATTTTTTCAGCGAATACTTTGGCAGGCCTTCTTCATGAGTTTGTGCTGAGAACAAACGGCAAATGGACCGGATCTTCTAAGTGGATTGTCCGGTCATTAAAACAATTTGATGCTCAATTTGCGAAAACCTTTGTTGATGCTTTCGGTGCGTTTTATCAATACAATGAAAAAAATAGGGTACTCATTCTAACTGAGAATGTCTTAAAACCACATGGAGGACGGCTGTTCGAGGGGTTTTCATCAGGAAAAACAAATCAGTGATGCAATGCTTCCCTTGTGAATAATTATTAGAAAATTGGGATATTGTCCACACAAAATGGAGAACGGGATAATATACTAATGATGAAATGATTATGGAAGGAGCAGTGACGATGGGAAGAATTAAAAGAACAGAGCAATTGCGTGAGTATTTACGGAAAAATTTACGTGAGCAGATTAAACAACAAACAGCAGAAAAAAGTGCTGCCCAGGGTGCAGAAAAAGAAAATGGGGAGCAAAAAGAAAATTAAAGATTCCGCACTCCGGGATACACACTATCGGCCAGTTAATCAAACTGGCCGTCATTTATGCGCTGATATCAATACCCTTGCTGTACAAGCCATCTTATGATCGTCAATGAATTCATTCGAGGTTATTTTTTTGCTTAAAAAAGTCAGTAAGGTTCTTTATGGCAGTTGTGGGAAATTTATATAAATATTGAAATGAGAGTTAATATTTATGGTTTGTTTCCGATATAAGTATTTGTACATGAGGGAATAGGGCTGTTTAAAAAATCTATAGATCGTTAGCCAAAGGCAAACTCATTGAAAGATGGGGACGCAAAGCCGCGGATCTAAGGCAGGTTAGACTGCTAAGACAGCCGGGCTGCCGTACATTTTAGTTTTTAATTTGTACCGCACCGTAAACAGGTGTGTTTTTTTATGGCTAAAGATAGCCAGGAACCTCAAATTTTAAAAAAGGAGAAAACTTATGATTAAAAAGCTTTCACTGCGGAACAAGATTTTAATTATTGTCTTTATTACTGTGCTGATCTTAACAGGCATACTTTCTGGCACTAGTATTTACAGTTTAAAGCAACAGATGCAGGAGGATTTACAGCATGAACTGAGCAGTGTCGGCCTGCTTACAGAGAAGAACTTGAATCCTGAACAGATTCATCAGCTTCTTAGTGTTTCAAGTAAGGATGACTTTGTGTTCAAGAATGTTCAAAAACAGCTTGATTCCATAAAAAAAGAACAGGGCATCATGAGCTGGAGCTATATTTGGAAACCGGAACAGGGCGGATTTGCTCCGATTGGATATACGAGTGACTTAAATGAAATTTATAAGCCGGGCCAATTATTCAAGGATATTGCCCCCATCCATTTGAAAACAGCGAAACTGGCAATTTCATCAGGGAAGCCTCAGGTTACGGATATTTTTAAGGACAGCTTCGGCACTTGGAGAACAGTATTTACACCTGTTACCTATAACGGTGAAATAATTGCTGTATTGGGAATTGACTATTCGGCAGAGTACATAAACAAGTCTTTAAATTCCTCTACATTAAATCAGATCCTCATCTCCCTTGCCGGGCTGATTGTCATGATGTCACTGCTCTATTTTGTCATAAACAGGCTCCTTAGGCCTTTGAAAAAAATGGTTGGCATTGCAGACAGCATCGCAAAAGGAGATTTGACGGTGGATATCAATATGGCCGCAGCATCCAAGGATGAAGTGGGCAGGCTATCAGGATCCATCGGTGAGATGGTGAAAAACTTAAATGGGCTGATTACCAATATTCATGACACGTCGAGCTACCTTGCAGCCTCTGCAGAAGAGCTTTCAGCAAACGCATCAGAAACGTATGAATATTCAATGAAGGTATCAGATGATGTGGCGAAGGTCGCAAAGGGCAATGAAATTACATTAAGGACGACCGAAGAAAGTGCAGCTGCTATTGAAGAAACTGCCTACGGAATTCAGAAAATTGCCGGATCATCCTTTATAGTTTCAGAGTCTTCTACGCTTACTTCACGTGAAGCGAAGGATGGAAACTATATCATTCAGCGATTAATTCAGCAGATGAGCCTGATCAATACCTCTGTGAATCAAATTGGCAGTGCGATAATCAAGCTAAATGACAATACAACAAAAATAGATGATTTTGTCCGGATTATATCTGACATTGCCAATCAAACCAATTTATTAGCCCTGAATGCTGCCATTGAAGCTGCCCGTGCCGGAGAACATGGCAAGGGTTTTGCGGTAGTTGCTGACGAAGTAAGAAAACTGGCGGAGCAATCTGCAAGTTCAGCCACTCAAATTACGGAGCTAATCAGGGATATTCAGCAGGATTCTGCTTCCTCCATTTCTGTTATGGAAGAAGGAGAAGAAAATGTTGAAGCAGGTTTGAAGCTTACAAATGAAGCTGGTGAAGTATTCAAGCGAATCTTGGAATCTGCAGAAGAGGTGGCCATGCAGATTCATGAGGTATCTGCAGCCTCTGAACAGATTTCTGCTTCATCAGAAGAAGTTGCAGCATCGGTAAATGAAATGAAAGCTACTGCTCAAAGCACATCGGAATTCTCGGGGCGTGTCTCTGACGCTACTTATGAACAGCTTTCTTCTATGGAAGAAATCAAAGCAACCTCAAATTCTCTGGGAAAGACAGCCGAAGAGCTTCAAGAGCTCGTCGGTAAATTTAAGATTTAAGGAAGGGGAAAATTTTCATGAAATTTCAGGGGAAAAATGTATTGGTTACAGGCTCCAGCAAAGGCATTGGAAGAGCTATTGCCCTTGGGTTCGCTAGTGAGGGAGCCAATATCGTGATTAATTATACGGGTAATCATGAAGAGGCTGAAGAGGTGAAAGCGGCAGCCGAAAAACATGGCGTGAAGGCCCTGGCCTATTTTGCGGATGTTTCAGATTCCACGCAGGTAGAAAGCATGTTCACATATATGGATGAACATCTTGGCAGCATTGATATTCTAGTGAACAATGCCGGGTTTGCACAATCCTCCCTTATTACTGACCTAAGTGATGAACAATGGGATCGGATGATAAAGGTTCATTTATATGGCACTTTTTACAATGCAAGAGCTGCTGCAAAAAGGATGAAGGAAAAAGGACGGGGAAGGATCATTAATATATCCTCTGACCTGGGGAGCCTGGGATGTGAGGAGTTCACACATTACTCTGCTGCAAAAGGCGGGATCAATGCCTTTACAAAAGCGCTTGCCAGAGAGCTTGCACCGGACATCTTAGTCAATGCAGTGGCACCAAGCGGAACTTTGACAGATATTCTTAAAGCATTTGGCGAGAATTATATTGAAGAGGAGTCTGCCAAATATCCGCTGAAAAGACTTGCAGCTCCTGAAGAAATTGCCAAAAGTGTGTTATTCCTTGCTTCAGATTCTGCCAGTTTTTATGCAGGGCAGATTTTAAGCCCCAATGGCGGAGTTGTCATGAACGGATAAAGTGAACGGCTGTTTTTTGTAAACTTTGCTGCTATGAAACAAGGCGGCTGATTTCTGCTCAAGGGTGCTCGCTTCCGCATGGCGGGCCGTGAGCCTCCTCAGCTGACTCTTAAGTTTCAAAGGGGTTTCTTGATGTACGTTAAAGCAAGGCCAGATTGTAAGAATATGTGCAGGTGCCAGGTGACACCAGTACACTATTTTAGTATGGAGGATGTCAAGTGATCGCAATATTTACCTTTTGTATATATCTTATCTTTATTTACTATATTGGCTTTAAAGGCTATCAAAGAATCAATACGGCAGAAGATTTGATTGTAGCCGGCTGGAGTATGCCTCTTTACGTGGTAACCGGAAGTCTTGTTGCTGCTCTGCTTGCTGCACCTTTCTTTTTTGCAGCAGTCGGATCAGGCTATAATGACGGGGGCTTTGAAGGAACTGCCACAATGGCTGGACTCGGCACCTGCATGATTTTAGGAGCGCTGATCTGGACCAAACCGCTAAGAAGGCTGAAGGGATGGACGATTGCAGATTATTACGGCTTAAGATATGCAAGCAAAAAACTGGGAGCCTATACCGGCAGCGTAATGGCTGTGGCATTTGGATTATTCAATGCAGGGGCCCTGACTGTCGGCGGAACATATATCATCCAGAATATTTTTGGAATTGGTTTCATTCCTGCAGCCATTTTGTTTGTCAGTCTGACTGTCATTTACTCTGTGGTTGGGGGCTTATGGGCAGTGGCTTATACAGAGATTGTCCAGGGTTTATTTGCTATCATCGGGATACTTGGCATTGCCCTTGTCATTATCTTGAAGTATCATGATTTCACTTTCAATCCGAATTGGTGGAATGTCAGTCATCTTTTCAACAAAGGCGGTGCAGGATTTTGGTCACTATACCTGATACTGGCTCTGGGGGACATCCCCGCGGCTGACTTGGGGCAGCGGGTTGCAGCAGCAAAAAACCCGAGGGTTGCATACTTGAGCATGATTATTGCAGGCAGCATCGTTATTTCAATCAGCTGGATACCGGGGATGCTTGGGGAAGCGTTTAAAACCATTTTCCCTCATAGCTCGAATCCTGAAACACTCATGCTTGCATTTGCACAAGGGTATTTTCCGCCTGTCATTTCAGCCATCTTTTTAACCGCTATGGCAGCGATGGGAATGTCCACACTTGCTGCCTGCTATGTGGCGGCGTCAGGAATCGTAACAAAAAATATTTATCTGGATTTTATTAATCCAAATCCAGATCCGAAAAAACTGCTGCTTTTTTCAAGATTGGCTATTGTAGTAAGCGCGATGTTAGGTCTTGCCCTTTCACTTGGTTTCCAAAAAATCATCAACCTTGCTTATCTGGCATGGGATATTGTGTTCGTTACCCTTTTCTGGCCTCTGGTTCTTGGCCCTTTTTGGAAAAGAGTGAGCACACCTGCCGTATGGGCAAGCATTACGGCCGGATTAATTTATTATATTTTAACTTCTATATTTTCAGTTCCGGGACCTGATTCAGACTCAACAGGATTTTGGGGGCTTATAACTGAATTATGGCATAACCCGGGGCTGTCCGGAGCTGTTGTTTCAGGGCTGGTCATTGTGATTACAAGCTTGATCATCCCTCCGACTGAAGAGGTACTGGAAATGCACCGTATTGAAAAAGATAAAACACTTGATGAGCTTCAAAGCTCTGAGAAAAAAGAATCATATATAGAGACGGGTACTAAAATTATATAATAGAAGGAAGGGAAACCCTGAATGGGTTTCCCTTCTTGTATATCAGCGAATATTCCAATGGTCCATAAGAGGGCCGTCTTTTCCGAAGACCGGATCATTATCGGGAAGCGGAACGTTCTGGATCTCTTTTAGAACGTGGGGGCGTTCGCTGGATTTGCCGGTTTTGGTAGTATAATCCATGCCTCCCGGGTAGGCTCCTGCCACTTTAAAGGTGCTGCTTGCGTCTAACCTCTTATGGCCTGTACCAGCAGGAAGCACAAGCACATCTCCTTCGCGGACTTCAATTTGCTTTCCATTTTCCCCGCCAAGCATAAGAGTGGCTGATCCTTTCATAACCCCAAGTACTTCATGGGCATTGCTGTGGTAATGGTGATAATCAAATACTCCATTCTGCCAGCTGTTTCCCCAATTATTCCGGTTGAAAATGGATTCCGTTTGTCCGGCTTTGTCTCGTAAAACCCCAGGATAGATTAAAACAGGCAGGCTTGGATGATTGGGTATATTGCCATCATCAGAAAAGAACAACGTTTTTACTTCAATAGTATCCATAAACTAGTCTCCCTTCCATGCGGTGAAATGCTGCTGCGGTTACCTTTCCATAATCCTGAGTGAGTCCATCCTGATTAAAAAAGATTTATATCAAACAGAAATGTTATTTTCCTTTTTTTCACCGCGTTTGATAAAGTATTTAATATATAGTTAGAGTTACCTCTGCTGTCCCATCCTAAAACTCAAATGGACACAAAAGAATCAACAGAGAAATCACAGCAGGAGATGAGTGTGAAAGTTCACTTTATTTTTGAAGGAGTCTGTACATATGAAAAAGTATTTTGGAAGGTTTCTTCCTTTGGCTTTGCTTGCAGCTTTAGTGTTCTTTGTTCTGGGTGCCTGCACAAAGGATGAAAGCAAGCAGGATCAGCCATTCTTTAAGCATCAGCAAAAAACAGCGTTTCAGCATGTTCATGGAATTGGTTTTACGGGAGAAAATGAACTTCTTATCGCCACACATAAAGGCATCTTAAGGTATTCTGGAAACAAGTGGTTCACAACCTCGAAAAATAAACATGATTATATGGGATTCCAAACGATAAAAAATGGCTTTTATGCAAGTGGCCATCCTGAAAAAGGCTCCCATTTGAAAGATCCGCTTGGACTTGTGAAAAGCAGTGATTACGGAAGGACAGTAAGCAAGCTTTCGTTTTATGGAGAAACTGACTTTCACGCCTTGGCTGCCGGATATGAAAGCGGGATAGTATACGCTTTGAATCAGCAGAAAAACTCCAAGATTGGAGCAGGGATTTATTATACAAAAGATGAAGGCGGCACCTGGACTAAAAGCCGGCTGAAGGGGATGACATCAAAGCAGCTGGGAGGGATGGCAGCGCATCCGCTGGATGAAAAGTTATTTGCTTTATACGGCAGGGAGGGAATCTTTTTATCAAGCAATTATGGAAATGATTTTGTATTATTTCCAACACCCGATCCAGTCACTTCAATGTCGTATGGGGAAAATGACATTTTGTTTGCCACTGCCAATGAAAATGAAATACTTCTTTACAGACTGGATTATAAAACAAAAAAACTGTCGGCTATGTCCAGTATAGAGGGCACCTCAGAAAATCCTGTGCTCTATTTAGCAGAAAACCCTGAAAATGATAACCAATTGGCATTATCTACGTCAAGTAATAATGTGTATATTTCTAATGATAAAGGAGGAAGCTGGAAGGAAATTGCAATTGAAGGAAAAACAGAGTGAAAAAAACCCTGAAGGTAAAAGTATGGAAAATGCTGAAAAGCCATCTTATTGAAAGGTGGCTTTGCAATGAGGACAAGTGATTTCTTTAATATGCTTGAACTGGATTTTTTTAAAATCCTTTTTAGTGAAGGTCGGAAAAGTATGATATCGAACTCCGCATTCACAATGGTTCTGATCTTTCACAATATGTCTTTCATTCGCATGATTCAATGTGACTGATGGATACAGCATTTATTTCCCTCTTTTAGCTAATTTATTAGGCAAATTAGAAAGGGACAGAATTTATCAATATGAAATTCTGGCAACCCGGCCGCCATGACAAGTAATGACTGCTTTAGGCCCGTGGCTTTGCGTCTTTTACTTTCGTAAAATTTGCCCAATAAAATAATATCACACTTTTGCGGCATATCCCTAACTTAGTATTCTAATTTGAAAAGAAAACAGCAGCCGTTTCATTGGCTACTGTTTTCTTTCCTTTTTTCTTTTTTTCTGACCAGCTGGTAGCTGATGAAGGCAATGTATAAGGGAATAGCTACATAAATAAAATAAGGAAAATCTTTAGGTTTTTTCTCAAAAACCATATAAGTTGCATAAGCCAGAAACAGTGTGATGATGGTCCCGTACTTAGGGAGAGGAATTTCCTTTAAGCTTGGAATCTTTATTTTGCTTACCATAAGAATACAAATGATGATAAATGCCAGAGGTAAAATGAACACAGGCATTTTGCCATGAAGCAAGGTAAATAAAGTTAAAAGCCCTCCTCCTGCTGTAATAGGAACTCCTGTGAAATAGTGCAGAGAAGATTTTACTGCATTAATATTGAACCGCGCCAGCCTGTAGGCGCCAAATAAAGGAAATAAACCGGCAATGGCCATCCCGGCAACTCCGAAATCGGAGAAGAAGGTGTAATATGCCATCATGGCAGGTGCAACTCCGAAGGTTACAATATCTGCAAGTGAATCGAGTTCTTTTCCCAATTCGCTTTCTGCATTCAGCATTCTTGCTATACGCCCATCCATGCTGTCCAGCATCATTCCTATTAATATAAGGATTGCTGCATTTTTGTAGTGTCCTTGTGCTGAAAACATTACCGATAGAAAACCGAAAAATAAGTTAAATAATGTAAATAAATTCGGTATGCCTCTTTTAACTATCTTTCTCACTCCCTAATTAAAATTCTCCTGTACGTGAAAAATTTTCATAGTGTTTTTTGCATGTTTATTATACAGCACGTGCCGGTATTTTAGCAGGAAATGTTCACTATTCTGCCGATGCCCTGCACATTGCGTATGGATAGGTCTGCTGTCATCTTAAAGTTTTGCTATTTCTTTTATTTTATACAGCAGATCTGACGGGTCCTGTCCTGTTATTGTTTCCCCATTTATCCTGCAATATGGCTGGGTCCTGCAAATAAGGCAGCTGCTTAGACATTCATACTCCTTGTAATGGACACCCGGCTTAGTTAAAATTTCTCTATATGCGGAAAAACTTTCATCGTCCTGAATAAATTGATCCAGATTATTTTGGCAGAACTCAAGGGTAATCGATTTTTGTTTCGGCAGTATCCTTGAGAAAAGTGATTTCATCGGGAACACTTCCTTTAATCTTTTTGAAAGTTATGGTCAAATGAAGCTTAAGCACCCATTATATCATGAAACTTCTGGAAAATGAGGGTTAATCGGGGAATGGCTGGCCTGCTCGAAAAATCTGAATTATCGCTGTATATGTAATATAGTGGAAATCCAGTAAGGAATCATTTATAATAGTAAAGTCTTGAAAATAACATGAACTTGCCTTTTGCTGCTTAATTAAAGTTAGCTTTTTTTATTTAAAGAAATAAAAACTTAAAAGAGGTATAAAAAGGAAAAAAAGGGTATAAATGTGGAAGTTATATTTATTGGTCATTTTCCTTTAAATTGTTTATAGTATTAAACATGTTATTGGTTATTGTTAAAAATGTAATAATTTCATGTAATTTTTGTAAAAGCTCGTTCATATGATAATTGAGTATTTAGAACCTTAACCTATCCTTATGCCGATGTTATAATTTGTAAAACCAGTAAGAGGGGCACGATGGTAATTACGGGTAAACAGCAGAGTGCTGTTGACTTATTATTCACCCGCAGTTATCATTAGTCGTGCATGTACGCCTCTCTTAGTCAACCGGTAAGAGAGCTTTTTTACATTTTACTTAAAAAATTATTACCACTAGATTGATAGAGGTGAAATCATGAATAACTTGTTGAAAAAGAGCAGGGATTTACTGACTCAAAGATTGCTGGGCTTTTTCTTAATAGCAGTTGTTTTGTTTTGGATAAAAACCTATATCGGATATAGAGTGGAACTAAATTTAGGCATAGATAATGCCATGCAGAAATTTCTGCTGTTCATCAATCCGATAAGCTCAGCCATATTCATTTTTGGATTAGCGCTTTTAGCAAAGGGCAAAAAAGCATATAAGTGGATTATTGCCCTGAATCTGGTCATGTCGTTCCTATTGTATGCCAACTTTACGTATTACCGTTTCTTCAGCGATTTTATTACACTGCCGACACTGACACAGGTAAAAAATGCTGGTGATTTAGGACAAAGTGTCACTGCACTGCTTAAACCCTATGATATCTTATATTTCCTGGATACCATTATTTTAATCGTGCTTTACAATGTGAAAATTATAAAGCCGGAACAAATCAAGATGAAACGCCGTACAGTTGCTTCTGTTTTCATTCTGGCAATTTTTGCTTTCTCGATTAATCTTGCACTTGCAGAGAAAGACCGTCCGCAGCTTCTGTCAAGAACCTTTGACAGGAATTATATCGTGAAATATTTAGGTATGTACAATTACACCGTTTATGATGCCATTCAAAACACAAAAACCTATGCACAGCGTGCTACAGCCAACAGTACAGATATTGCTGAGGTTGTAAACTATACAAAGGCAGCACAGTCCCCTCCTAATCCTGCTTATTTCGGAAAAGGAAAAGGAAAAAATGTCATTTACCTGCATTTGGAATCAACACAGAATTTCCTGATCAATTACAAGCTTAACGGACAGGAAGTTACACCGTTTTTGAATTCTCTTGCGAATAATAATAAAGACTTCATGTATTTCAATAATTTCTTCCATCAGACAGGACAAGGGAAAACCGCTGATGCAGAATTTATGCTTGAAAACTCATTATTCGGTCTGCCGCAGGGTGCAGCTTTTACTACACAGGCTCAAAACACCTATCAGGCAGCACCAGGCATACTTGGTGAAAAAGGCTACACGTCTGCTGTATTCCACGGGAACTACAAAACCTTCTGGAACAGAGACAAGATTTATAAATCACTGGGTTTTAATAAATTCTTTGATGCCAGCTACTATGATATGAATGATAATGATGTGATGAATTATGGATTAAAGGATAAGCCTTTCTTCCGGGAATCCATTCCATTGCTTAAAACATTGCCGCAGCCATTTTATGCGAAGTTCATTACGCTTTCCAATCACTTCCCATATCCTTTGGATCCGGCCGATGCTACAATTCCTAAAGCAACTACAGGAGACTCTTCTGTTGATGGCTATTTCCAGACCGCTCGATATGAAGATGAAGCATACCGCCAATTCTTTGATTACCTGAAAAAGTCAGGTCTATATGATAATTCAATTATTATTATGTATGGTGACCACTATGGTATTTCCGAAAACCATAATAAAGCAATGTCCCAGCTATTGGGCAAAGATGTTAATAAGTTTGAAAATGCACAGCTTCAGCGTGTGCCATTGTTCATTCATGTTCCAGGAGTGAAGGGCGGCCAAATGCACCAATATGGCGGCCAGGTTGATTTAATGCCAACTCTTATGCACTTGCTGGGAATTGATACAAAAGATTATGTGCAGTTTGGATCAGATTTGCTTTCAAAACAGCATCGCCAAGTTGTTCCTTTCCGAAATGGAGATTTTGTTTCTCCAAAAGTAACATCGCTTAACGGAAAGTACTATGATTCAAAGACTGGCGAACTGGTTAAGAAGAATAATGAAATCACCAGCGATGAAAAGATGGTCGAAAACATGCTGAGACTTTCTGATGAAGTCGTCAATGGAGATTTATTAAGATTTTATACACCAAAAGGCTTCAAGCCTATAGATCCTAACAAGTATGATTATAATCATGATGAAGGGGCTCCAAAGGCTCAAACATCAGGTGAATAAACAAAGCAAAAAGCCGGGACTTGTTCTTCCCGGCTTTTTTGCTGCGTAAATTTTCTGCAGTTCTTGTTTTTTGGCTGAAAGAGTGGGTAAATATATGTAATGAGTAAATGCGCAGCAAAGGTTCATTCAGCCGGTGCAGAGCAGCTTTTTAAGGTTTTGTGAAACGGCTGAAATATGCACTTAATTATTTGATCGAAAGTCGCTTGAATCCTGAGGGAATTAAGGCGAAGCCTGCATAAACAAATAAGCCGGGCAAAGGCGTCTGTACAGTTTTCAGCTGGAAGCTGGGACAGAGCCATTTCTTAAAGTGAATAAAGATTTTTACAGAAGGAGGATAAAATATGATTATTGTTTATGCAAGCATTATTCTGGTTGCTGGATCTTTAATATATCTGGCTATATCTGCCGTAAAGACATATAAAGACACAAAACCAGCTTTAGCCAGCTTGTCGGAAACTGCAGGAAGGATGCAGGCTAAAACCCAGCTCATCAAAACGGAGACAGATAAACTAACCGAAACACAGCAGGAAATTGCAGAGGATATGGAATACAAAAAGGAAGCGGTCCAATACACTATGGATTCTGCTAAAGCTTCTCCAGAATCCTTTAAGCAAATCTGGAAGGCGGTAAAAGGAAAGAAAAAGCGGCATCCGTCTGTACGTATGAGATAAGATATAGCAGTAAGAATGGTTTTGCGGGCATCTCTATATGGAGGTGTCTTTTTTATTTATGGCTGTACTGAACCCCAGGATGGGGGGCACAAAGATGTTGCCTCAGGACGCGGCGTTCTTAGACTTTGATCCTCTGCGAGGCGCTTGCGCTTTTTATT
>NZ_MLYQ01000067.1:0-8661 GCF_001866725.1 Bacillus sp. MUM 13 | reverse complement strand
AACAGTCGCTTCCGCTTTTTTTATAGGTTAACCATTTTTTCCGGGTTCACCCATTTTTCGAATTCATCGGGTGTCAGGTATCCGAGTTTTAGGGCGGCTTCTTTTAGGGTTGTGTGTTCGCTGAAGGCCAGTTTTGCGATTTCTGCTGCTTTTTCATAGCCGATATGCGGATTTAAGGCAGTCACAAGCATTAGTGATCGCTCAACATTTTCCTTTATTTTTTCAGTGTTTGCCATGATTCCTTTTGCAGTATGCTCATTAAATGATTGTATTCCTTCACTCAGAAGCTTTACAGACTGCAGGAAGTTATAAATGATAACAGGCTTAAATACATTTAGTTCAAAATTCCCCTGGCTGGCTGCGAAAGCAATAGTGGAGTCATTTCCGAATACCTGAACGGAAATCATCGTCAATGCTTCACATTGTGTGGGATTTACTTTACCAGGCATGATGGAGCTGCCGGGTTCATTTGCCGGAATAGAGAGCTCGCCTATACCGCTTCTGGGTCCGCTCGCAAGCCATCTGACATCATTGGCAATTTTCATCAAATCTGCAGCAAGAGCCTTCATGGCACCATGCACGTGCACAATTTCATCATGGCTGGTAAGTGCATGAAACTTGTTCGGCGATGTATGGAATGAATGTCCGGTATCCTTGCTGATTTGTTCTGCGGCCATATGGCCGAATGCCGGTTTTGTATTAATCCCGGTCCCTACTGCTGTTCCCCCAAGTGCAAGGCTTTTTAAATGCTTGCTGCTTTCTTCAATCATTTGAAGATCTTTATCAAGCATTGCCCTCCACCCGCTGATTTCCTGCCCTAGTGTGAGCGGTGTAGCATCCTGCAAATGGGTGCGGCCGATTTTTACAATATTCATAAATTCCTTTTCCTTTTCAAGCAAAGTATCTCTTAATGCAGAAATAGACGGCAGCAGGATGTCTGCAACTGCCAGGTATGCCGCTATATGCATCGCCGCCGGAAATGAGTCATTAGAGCTTTGGGCCTTGTTGACATCGTCATTAGGATGCAGGATTTCCTGCTCATTTCCGCCGTTTTCCCGCAGCCACTCATTCCCTTTGTTAGCAATTACTTCATTCACATTCATATTGCTTTGAGTGCCGCTTCCAGTCTGCCAGACAACAAGGGGAAAGTGGTCATCAAGTGCTCCTTCTAGAATTTCACCGCAGACTTTTACAATCGCTTTCATTTTTGCCTGAGATAAATCTCCCAGCTCATGATTGACCTTAGCTGAGGCTTGTTTTACATATGCAAAAGCCTGGATGAGCTCTATCGGCATTCTTTCATTTCCGATTTTGAAATTATTTCTGCTTCTTTCAGTCTGTGCTCCCCAATATTTATCATAAGGAACCTGTACTTCACCCATAGTGTCTTTCTCTGTTCTGAATTTCATGGAATTTCCTCCCGTCTCCACTGTTAAATAATTTTTATATACCATGCCAAAAAAGGTTACTCTATCTACTTTCCCAAAATTCAGCATAAACGAACATGTATTTAATATTTAAAAGCTTTGCCCTCTATTCTCGCTTTCATTATCGTATAGAAAAATATCATGATTTAAACCGGCTGCATGCTGACATTTTTAACACTGCTGCAATATTGGCTGCAGTTTCTTCAAGATGCCTCTCTGCCTTGATAAAGGCATCCTCTCTGCTGATAATTCCTGGAACTATGCTGAAAACGGCATTTATTCCCTGCTGAGTAAACTCTTCGCTGTTATATGAAACATTGCCGGCAATAGCAATCACAGGAACGTTAAAAGTCCTGGCAAGACGAGCTGCACCGATTGGTGTTTTTCCAAGTAGAGTCTGATCGTCAATCTTGCCTTCACCTGTTATAAGGATTGAAGCATCTCTTATGTGTTCCATCAGATTGACCGCTTCTATAATGATTTTACTGCCTCTTTTAAGCTCAGCAGGCAAAAAGGCAAGCAATCCTGCTCCAAGGCCTCCGGCTGCACCGGAACCAGGCACATCCTTTACCTTTTTTCCAAGCTCCTTTTCAATGACCGCCGCATATCTTTCGAGATTATTATCAAGAAGAACAACCATTTCCCGATCTGCCCCTTTTTGTGGCCCGAAAATTGCTGAAGCACCTTTTTCTCCGGTTAAGGGGATGTCTACATCACATGCTGCTTCCACCCTGATATGCCGCAATCTTGGATCTGCATCGCTTAAATCAATGGAGCAAAGCTTTCCGAGAGCTCCACCCCCGTCTCCAATTTCCCTGCCGCTCTCATCCATAAGCTTTATTCCTAGCGCTTTTGCCATCCCTGCCCCTCCATCATTAGTGGCACTTCCGCCAATGCCAAGAATGATATGCTTTGCTCCCGCGTCCAGGGCAGCCAGTATCAATTCACCAGTACCTCTGGTGGTCGTATACAGCGGGTTTCTTTTTTCATAAGGAACAAGATGGATGCCTGAAGCTGCAGCCATCTCGATTACTGCTTTTTCTCCATTTCCGAAAATCCCGAATTTGGCATTCACCCTTTCACCTAGCGGCCCGGTGACTTCTTTTTCAATAATGTTCCCTCCTGTTGCATTTATAAGTGCCTGTACCGTCCCTTCCCCGCCATCTGCTAATGGGACCTTAATAATTTCAGCAGATTTAAAGATGCGGCGGAACCCCTTTTCTATAGAGTCTGCCGCCTGCATTGCAGTCATGCTTTCCTTGAATGAATCAGGGGCAATGACAATTTTCAATAAAAGCCCTCCTTTCGATCTTTCTATCTATATCTTTTTATTAAACACTTTGAACTTAAAGTGATGCCTCATAAATTCCTGAATTTGCTTCACTCTATTGCAGGGAAGATATATTTATATTAGTTGACATTACCCTATTTGTGTAGTAAATTCTAAACTAATAGAATAATTAGAATTTATTTCTTATCAAGAGAGGTTTAGGGAATTGGCCCGTTGACGCCTCAGCAACCTTCATTGCCCAGAACAATGAAAAGGTGCTAACTCCATCAAGTTTTAATAACTTGAAAGATAAGAAGAATGGCTTCCAATGTACTGTTAAAAGTCTTCTTCTTTAAGAAGGCTTTTTTATTTTATTCAGCTTAAGGAGTGGTGAACCTATGTACAATATTGACACATATCTGGCACAAATCGGAAATCGAAGCGAAAAAGAGACAGGAACTGTGAATGCTCCCATTTACCTTTCAACAGCTTACCGCCATGAAGGCATTGGGCAGTCCACAGGATTCGATTATTCCCGTACCGGAAATCCCACGAGGCAGATCCTCGAAAAAACCATAGCAGATCTTGAAGGCGGCGATCAGGGCTTTGCATGCAGCTCAGGCATGGCAGCAATATTGACGGTATTGTCGTTATTCCAATCCGGGGATGAGTGGATTTTATCCAAGGATTTATACGGAGGAACATATCGATTATTGGAACAGGGGTTCAAGAAATGGGGGTTAGTCTGTAAATACAGAGATACAAGCTGTCTGCAGAGCATTGAACATTCCATTACACCAAAGACTAAAGCCATTTTTATAGAATCCCCCACTAATCCTCTAATGGAAACAGCGGATATCGAAGCTATCGGCCAGCTGGCGGAACAGCACGGTTTGCTTTTAATCGTCGACAATACCTTTTATACACCGCTGATCCAAAAACCTATCCCGCTTGGAGCTCATATCGTCATCCATAGCGCTACAAAATATCTTGGCGGACACAACGACGTGCTGGCAGGGCTTATCGTTGCTAAAGGGAGAGATCTTTGCACTTCTCTCGCCCTTCACCATAATGGGGCAGGAGCTGTGCTGAGCCCATTTGATTCATGGCTTTTAATGAGAGGCATGAAAACACTTTCTCTTCGGATGGCCCGCCATGAATCCAATGCAAAAATCCTTGCTGAATACCTGTCCAATCACGAGTCCGTTTCAGAGGTCCTTTATCCCGGCAGAGGCGGTATGCTTTCTTTCAGGTTAAATGATGAGTCATGGATCAATCCTTTCTTAAAAGGACTTTCCCTTATCTCTTTTGCAGAGAGTCTCGGCGGAGTTGAGAGCTTTATAACGTATCCTGCAACACAAACCCATGCAGACATTCCAGAAGAAATCAGAACAGCGAATGGGGTTTGTAATAGGTTATTGCGTTTTTCAGTAGGAATTGAAGATCCCGGCGATTTAATAAGTGATTTGAATTATTCTTTAAATTATGTAAAACAGGAGGCCCTATTATGACATCTGAAAATTTTGCTTTTGAAACTTCTTTGATCCATAATCGGCATAAAATTGATCCGGCAACAGGTGCAGTCTGTGTTCCGATTCAGCATGCCTCAACTTACCATCAATTCGATATTGATCAATTCGGCAAATATGATTACAGCAGAAGCCTGAATCCGACACGGGAGGCACTTGAAGAGATTATTGCTGAATTAGAGGAAGGAACCAGGGGCTTTGCTTTCTCATCCGGAATGGCGGCCATTTCAACTGCGTTTCTTTTATTATCTTCAGGCGACCATGTCATCATTTCAGAAGATGTATACGGAGGGACCTACCGGATGGTGACAAACGTTTTGAACCGGTTTGGAATCCAGCACACTTTTGCCGATATGACGAATCTTGAAAGCATCAGATCTGCAATCCAGCATAATACAAGGGCTTTTTATATTGAAACACCTTCTAATCCTTTGCTTAAGGTAAGCGATATAAGGGAAATCAGTGCCATTGCCAGGGAAATTGGCGCCTTGACATATGTGGATAATACATTTTTAACTCCCGCTCTGCAAAAGCCTCTTTCACTTGGTGCTGATATTGTTCTCCATAGTGCAACGAAGTTTCTTTCAGGCCATAGCGATGTTGTTGCAGGACTTGCGGCCGTCAAAGACCCGGAAATAGGTGAAAAGCTTTCATTTTTGCAGAATTCATTTGGAGCAATTCTGGGTGTTCAGGATGCATGGCTGGTCATGAGGGGAATTAAAACCCTCCATGTAAGAATGGCGCATTCCATGAAGTCCGCACATAAAATGGCTGAATTTCTATCTTCACTGCCTGCAGTTAAAGCTGTCCATTACCCAGGCCTCCCGGATCATCCTCAGTACAAAATCCAAAGCGAACAGGCCAGGGGAGCAGGAGCCGTGTTATCATTCGAACTGCAAAATGAAAGCCTGCTTCGTTCCTTCGTCAATCAGCTCCAGCTGCCCGTTTTTGCTGTAAGCCTTGGAGCCGTTGAAACCATCCTTTCCTATCCTGCAAAAATGTCACACGCAGCAATGCCTGATGAGGAAAGAGAAAGTCGCGGAATCTCAAAAAGCCTTTTGCGATTATCCCTTGGACTTGAAAACTGTGATGATTTAATCCGCGATTTCACTTTAGCCCTGCAGCAAAGCGAAAAGGAGTATTTACAGACAGCTGTTAATGAAGGCTGAATATAACAGGACATAGAATACTGCAGCATATGCAGTATTCTTTTATGAGGGCTTTTTGAACAAAAAAATGGCTGCATAAGGCAGCCATTTATCCCTGAACAATCGTATCCAATAAATGAACTTCTAGCATTCTAAAATTATAAAATTCGCTCCCCTATGTTTTGGAAGTCAAAATGGACATTCTAGCATTCCGCCATGAGGACTAACAAACTGTTAAAAAGTCTCCATTTAATAGCAGCGCAAAGGGGCAATTTAACGTATTTTCGCGATTACAATCGTTCAATAAACCCTTCTGTTCCATGAACGCGGATTCGTTGTCCATCTTTAATCAGTTTAGTAGCATTTTCCACTCCTACCACTGCTGGCAGGCCATATTCTCGTGCAATCACTGCTCCATGTGTCATTAATCCGCCCACTTCAGTGACTAAGCCTTTTATGGATACAAACAATGGTGTCCAGCTGGGGTCAGTAAAGGCGGTGACTAATATATCTCCTTCTTCAAGATCAGCATCTTCCATGTTTAAGATGACACGCGCCCTTCCCTCTACCACTCCGGAAGAAACAGGCAAACCTGCAATCGCTTCGGCTGGAAGGTTTTCTCTTTGATACTTGCCTGTAATAATTTCACCTTCCGATGTAATAACACGCGGAGGAGTCAGTTTTTCATATAATTTATAATCCTCTTTCCGCTTTATGATTTTCTGGCGGTCCAGCTTTTTTGTGCGTACGGCTTCGCTGAATTCTTCAAATGTGAGATAATATATATCTTCTTTTTCATGAATAATGCCCGCTTGCACCAGTTGTTGGGCTTCTTTCAGTAAAGCCTGCTTATAAACGAAGTAGCGGTTAATCATGCCGTATTTGGGATATTCACGATACCCGATGAAATTCCGGATAAGCCTGATCATTCGCTTTGCTTCTTTGGCTTTTTGTTCACCATCGGTTAATTGGTTCAAACGTTCTAATAACTCTTGTTCTTTTTTCAAAGCAGCATGCCTGCCTTGCTCGAATTTGCACTTTCCGGCATTAGCTTCAAAATTTTTGATGTTACTGAGAATTATGGAAACAAGGGTAACTGGCTTTTCACTCCAGCGGGTTTTTGTGATATCGATTTCTCCGGCACACCGCATTCCATATTTGCTGAGAAAAGCATAGAAAGCGTCTCTAGCTTCCTTACCGCCATCAAACTTAACCAGTTCATCTAAAAAGTGATCATCATTTACTTGGTGTAAATATTCAATTACTTCCGGATAAGGACGAATTACATCTGCAACGTCCAAAAGTGCAAGACCCATTTCTGAAGTAATATTGTTTGGTACAGATTGAGAAAGCGTGTCTGCTGCATTTTTTTCACCTAACCACACATTCATTTTTTCATTAATCCAGGTTGTAGCATTTATAGCAGCCATAAATACAGCAGAACTTTGCGGGTCAAATAAAATTCTCTTTAATTCTTGGATATCTTCCAGGATGAATGCAAATAAATCTGATCCTGATTTGTTTTTAATTTTTTGTTTTAATTCTTCAATGGATGTTTGGCTGCGCTTAATCAAGTCAGAAACAATTGATGGATTGTTTTCGATTTGTGCCAGCATATCTGTATTGTTGCCTCTGCTCGGACTCGGTGCTTTATTATCATTTGGTAACGATTTTATAAAATCCCCTCGCTCAATGATGTTCATAATCGCGTCTTTCATGAGCGGATCGTGTTGTCCCATGGCATTTAATAAAATATTTCTGCTGGAAATTGAAGCCAGTTGTTGTGTGACATCAACAAACAGTCTTCCGCCAGCTTTACGCATGGGTGCTTGAGTCGTTAACAGAAAAAAAGACAATCCCAATGGTTTTATGGCGTCTGTCATCATTTGTTGATGACCAACAGATATATAGACATGATTTCCTTGGTCATTCACTTCAGGGGCAGGGAAAAGAGTCGTGATTGGACGGCTCTGGACAATATAAAATGTATCATCAGCCAAACACCATTCAATATCTTGGGGACAGCCAAAATAAGATTCGACATGTCTACCGATTCGTGCCAATTGTAAAATTTGCTGTTCAGTAAGTGCTTGGGTCTTTTGCTGGTCAGTGCTGATTGGCTTTCTCTCTGTTCCGCCTTCTTTTCTTCCATAGACAGCCAATTTTTTTGATGCTATCCTCATTTCAACGATATGATGATCACGTACTTTGTAGCAATCGGAAGCTGCCAAGCCTGAGACAAGTGCTTCTCCAAGTCCAAAACTGGCCTCGATCGACAGCAGCTTACGGTTAGAAGTAATAGGATCAGCAGTAAATAAAACCCCTGAAGCCTCGGGGAAAACCATCTTTTGAACGATTACGGATAAATAAACCTGTCTGTGGTCAATTTTATTTTGTATACGGTATATTACCGCCCGTTCCGTAAATAGAGAAGCCCAGCATTTTTTTATATGCCGCATGATTGCTTCTTGTCCAATGATATTTAAATAGGTGTCATGTTGACCAGCAAATGAGGCATATGGCAAATCTTCAGCAGTCGCACTAGAACGTACTGCATAAGCATCTTTTTCACCCAATTTCAAAAGATAGTTAGTAACTGCACTATCAACATCGGAAGGAATTTCTGCTTCTATCAGGATTTGCCGAATTTTCCTGCTGATTTCATCAATTTGATCCCGATCCTCTACCTTAAGCATTGTTAGTTGATCCAACAATGTTTGATATGTTTTGTTTTGTTCAATGGCTATTTGATATCCAGCCGTTGTAACGCAAAATCCTTCGGGTACTTGTATTCCTTGAATTTTTGACAATTCTCCTAGATTTAGCCCTTTTCCTCCAATGAGCATGAGCTGTAATTTTTCCATTTCCTGAAAACCGAGAACTAAAG
This sequence comes from Bacillus sp. MUM 13, assembly GCF_001866725.1. Taxonomy (NCBI): domain Bacteria; kingdom Bacillati; phylum Bacillota; class Bacilli; order Caryophanales; family Bacillaceae; genus Bacillus; species Bacillus sp. MUM 13. The sequence goes on along the minus strand of NZ_MLYQ01000067.1, from coordinate 400 downwards.
AATTCATTCTATTTCCCTCCCCAAGGAATTTCCGTAAAGTTCTATTGCATTTTAGCAGTTGTAAACGAGAACAAAAAGTCTATTTTTCCCTTTTTTTATGTGCTATAATTATATTAGGGAAAGTTTAGCCTTTTACGATAAACTCACCTTATAATTCCTGCGTATATCCCCTCTTATGTGCCTATAGCCCACAATAAATATGAATTCCTTCAGATATTCCTGCCTATGTCCATACAAAAAAAACCGCCAAAACGGCAGCTGTTCCAAAACTTATCCATTTTTCCTTTGTTAACTACTTACTAAAAATAGGCTCTTTTTTTAGGCTGTTTTCGCAGACTTTGCTTCTATGAATCAAAGTGGCGGATTTCCATTCCAGGATGCTCGCTTTCCGCGGGGGCAG
>NZ_MLYQ01000066.1:0-38210 GCF_001866725.1 Bacillus sp. MUM 13 | reverse complement strand
CGCCGCGTCCTGCGGCAGCGTCTTTGTGACCCCCGTCCTGGGGGCTTCCGACCAGCATAAGGCGCATCAGAATAGAAGGCGCCCTTTGCCTTCAATTCTGATGTGACTTATGGCCTCGAGAGGCTAGGCGTTTGAGCTGGATTAAACAAAAAGTGGAAGTGCGTTGGTAGCCTCGACCCTGAGGCCCAGGTGCTAAAGCTAAATGAAAAAAGGATAGGGGGCATAGTCCCCCTATTCGAAATTTAAACAGAATGGTTGAGGAGAGGCGAACTATGGAACTGATACAGCAGATTATTAACGGTATTTCTCTTGGCAGCATATATGCTCTGATCGCTCTCGGCTACACAATGGTTTATGGAATCGTGAAACTGATTAACTTCGCACATGGAGATGTTTTCATGGTCGGATCGTTTGTCGGTTTTTATTCGATTAAATTTCTGCACTTATCCTTTTTTCCTGCTTTGTTATTAACGATGATTGTGTGTGCGGCCTTTGGGGTGATCATTGAAAGAATTGCTTATAAACCGCTGAGGAATGCCACAAGAATTGCGGCTTTAATCACGGCAATCGGTGTTTCCCTATTAATTGAGTATGGTGTGATTTATATCCGCGGGGCACAGCCTGAAGCATATCCAAGCAACTTTTTGCCGCAGGATAAAATCAATCTGTTCGGTGTATCTGTAAACAGCCAGTCGATTATGATTTTTGTGGTTTCCGTGGTACTTATGATCATTTTGCAGTTCGTTGTACATAAAACAAAAATCGGTAAAGCAATGCGCGCGGTTTCCTTTGATGCAGAAGCTGCAAAGCTGATGGGGATCAATGTAAACAATACGATTTCTGCCACTTTTGCAATTGGCTCTGCACTTGCAGGAGCTGCTGGTGTCATCTTTGGTACATACTACAGCAAGATTGAGCCATTGATGGGAATTCTTCCAGGCTTGAAAGCATTCGTTGCTGCCGTTCTTGGCGGAATCGGGATTATTCCCGGAGCGATGGTCGGCGGGCTTTTGCTTGGTGTCATCGAATCGCTGGTAAGTGCTGCAGGATATTCTCTCTGGAGGGACGGAGTGGCCTTTGTGGTCCTGATCCTAATTTTGATATTCCTTCCTCAGGGCTTATTCGGAAAAAATAAAAGAGAAAAAGTGTAAGGGAGACAAAGCGATGACTAAACTGAAGCAGACAAAAGGTTTTTGGCTCTCAATATTGCTATCGGCTGTATTTTTCGGGGTCGTCCAGATCATGATTACCGGAGGCTCACTTAATCCCTTTTACGTCAATATGCTGGTATTCATGGGAATCAATATTATTTTAGCAGTCAGCCTTCATTTGATCATAGGCATTACCGGACAGTTTTCAATTGGACATGCAGGTTTCCTGGCAGTCGGGGCTTACGGATCTGCGGTGATTAGCATGAAACTTGAAATGCCGTTTTTTGCAGCTCTGATTGTTGGCGGCCTTGTAGCGGCGCTTGCAGGAATGCTCATTGGAATTCCGAGCTTGCGGCTTAAAGGAGATTACCTCGCAATCGCGACACTCGGGTTTGGGGAAATCGTCCGGATTATCTTTTTGAATATTGATTATATCGGCGGAGCAAGCGGCATGCAGGTTTCCCATTACACCACATGGCCATGGGTATTCGGATGTGTGCTTGTGACCATCATCGTAATCCGCAACTTCACCAACTCCACTCATGGCCGCGCGTGTATTTCTGTCCGCGAAGATGAGACGGCAGCCGATGCGATGGGAATCAACACAACCTATTATAAGGTTATTGCCTTTGTCATCGGTTCTTTCTTTGCCGGAATTGCCGGCTCATTATGGGCACATAACTTCTATATTATCCAGCCGTCAAACTTTGGGTTCCTGAAGTCCTTTGATATCCTGATTTTCGTTGTTCTTGGAGGACTTGGAAGTTTGTCAGGTGCAGTAATTGCGGCCATACTATTGACCATCATTTCCACCTTCCTGCAGGATTACCCGGAAACAAGGATGATCATTTACAGCCTTGTATTGATTGTTATGATGCTGTACCGTCCGCAAGGCTTGATGGGTACTAGGGAATTGACTTCATATTTCAAAAAGCGAAAAGACATCGGAGGAGGTCCTAAAGATGGCAAGCAGCAAACCATTGCTTAAGGTAGATCAAGCGGGCATCCGTTTTGGCGGGTTAAAAGCAGTTTCTGATGTGAATGTTGAGCTGTACCCGGGAGAACTGGTTGGCCTGATTGGGCCAAACGGCGCAGGCAAAACCACATTTTTTAATCTGCTGACAGGGGTTTATGTTCCGACAGAAGGAAGCATATCCCTGAATGGAGAAAAGCTGAACAAGCTGCCTCCTTATAAAATTACCAGAAAAGGCATCAGCCGGACCTTTCAGAATATCCGCCTGTTCAGCGAGCTGTCGGTAATCGACAATGTCAAGGTAGCGTATCATTCGCTTGCCAAGCATACCATTGTAAGTTCAATCCTTCGCCTGCCAGGACATTTTGGCGGAGAAAAGGATATGGATATAAAAGCGCTTGAGTTCCTTAAGATTTTTGATCTTGATCATTATAAGGATGAAAAAGCGAAAAATCTTCCATACGGAAAACAAAGACGTCTCGAAATAGCGAGAGCCCTTGCTGCCAGTCCGAAGCTGCTTTTATTGGACGAGCCAGCGGCTGGGATGAACCCTAAAGAAACAAAAGAGCTGATGGAATTGATTGCGCTGATCCGTGAAAAATTCAATCTGACCGTTCTGCTGATTGAGCATGATATGCCGCTTGTTATGGGCGTCTGCGAAAGGATTTATGTGCTGGATCACGGACAGCTGATTGCAAACGGCACACCTGAAGAAATCCGGAACAATCCAAAAGTCATCGAAGCGTATCTCGGCGAGGAGGTTTCATAATGCTGAAAGCAGAAAATATTAACGTCTATTACGGAAACATCCAGGCCATCAAGGGAGTTTCCCTGGAAATACATGAAGGTGAAATCGTGACCCTGATTGGTGCGAATGGTGCCGGCAAGAGTACGCTATTGAAGACCATTTCAGGCCTCCTGAAGCCGAAGCAGGGCAAGATTGTCTATGAAGGCAATTCGATCGGCGGAAAAGCGGCGCAAACCATCGTGAAGCAGGGAATTTCACATGTTCCTGAAGGCCGGCGCGTTTTTGCCAATATGACAGTGGAAGAAAATCTGCAGCTGGGAGCCTACCTGAGAAAGGATAAAAGCGGCATTCGTGAAGATATGGATAAAATATACGAGTTATTTCCTCGGCTGCTCGAACGCCTCAAGCAGCAGGCCGGAACATTATCAGGCGGTGAACAGCAGATGCTTGCCATGGGACGGGCCTTGATGGCCAAACCAAAATTACTGCTGCTGGATGAGCCGTCCATGGGACTTGCACCACTGCTTGTAAAAACCATTTTCCGGATCATTGAAGAAATCAATGCTGCCGGAACAACCATTCTTCTTGTAGAACAAAATGCCAATCTGGCGCTATCCATCGCAGACCGCGCGTATGTTATGGAAACTGGCCGGATTGTCCTTTCCGGAAATGCCGAAGAATTGACTTCGAGTGAGCAAATTAAAATGGCTTATCTCGGCGGACATTAATAGAAACAGCCAGTGTGCATCGAATATCCATCGATGCCCACTGGCTGTTTCTTATCTATGCACCGTCAGTTTTTTTTTTCGGGTCTGGTTCGTTTCTGATGAAATCGACACTTTCACCCAGGATGATTCTGGATGTTTTCCAACCGGAGTTGAGCCAGGAATAGGCATGAGAATGAGTGCCGCTTGATTCATTTGACCACCATGCCCCGTATTTATAGGCAGATTTTGGAAGATGGAACTGAAGGATGTTTTCCAGCTCCTGAAATGATAGAGTTAAAACAGAATAGCATTTTCTTTTTTGTAAAAGGTAGTCATAAAGTTTTATATATTTTCCGTGATATGCTGCGAATTCTTTCACAAAGTCTCCGTTTTCTTCAATGGCAATGGCTTTTCCTTCGAATTGCCAGCCATGCTGGTGGATGAACTTTTTGAACATTTCCAGGAACTCACTTGGAAAGATATCTCCATTACCTGCAAAGATACTTCCCTGAATGTCAACTCCTTTTTGATTTTTCATGGTGTGTTCCCCTTTTTTCATATATATGCTTTTCCTCTATTAAACGTAATTTTTCCCCTTATTTTTTCTATCGGTACTTGAGTGTATATGTAAAGCGAAAAGGAACATTTGAAAATGGAAAAGGAAATTCCTGAGCAACTAACATTTTCTTCCGTTAAGTAACCATTTGAGGAAGGAGAATGATAAGATTAAAACAAGCATAAGATACAAAAGGAATTGCCAGTCCATTCTAAGATGCAGAAACAAAATCATTTATTAGCCTATTCCCATATCTGATGAGATTTAAGCCTTTTTTTGTGCATGTATGTTAGGAAACTATTAATTATTGTAAATGTAAAGACTGCTAAATAGTCAGGAGTGCGAAACATGATGGATAAGATTGCAGCTTTCAGAGATAAATTGCTTTATATTTGGAGGATTCCCGGCTTGCCGGTTTTATTTCTGTTAAATATCATTTATGGATTGGGGATGTCTTTTTTTGCCCCGTTTTCTTCATTATTTGGAATAGATGAAGCAGGGATGAGCAATATTGGATTTGGGATATTTATGACCATAATGGCGGTCGGCGGTGTAGTGATCAGCAGTTATATAGCAAAGAAGTCTGATACAACCCTCAGCCGGCGGAGGATACTGATTTATTCGTCATTAGCCGGAGCGGCGGGTTATATCCTCTTTGCCTATTTGCGTAATTATTATGCACTGTGTTTAACCGGATTTTTCGTGCTTGGCAGTGCAGCTGCGACCGTTCCGCAGCTATGGGCATATGCGAGAGACGCCCTGACTGCTGCTAAAGTTCCTGCTGAAGAGACTCCGCTCATCATGAATATTTTCCGGATGTTTTTTGCTCTATCATGGATAGGCGGTCCGGCGCTTGGAGCTTGGCTCGTAATGATGCTGGATTTCAAGGGGCTGTTCTTTTTTGTGGCAGCGTGTTATTTACTTGGATCATTAACAGCTATTTTTCTATTAAAAGAAATAGCACGGCAGGAAGTTCCCAATAAAGAAAGCATAAAGGTAAAAAAATATGTCAGCAGGCTGCATATACTTGCAAATCTTGCTGCAGCCTTCCTGCTATACTCGGCATCTTCTATTCACATGCTGAATGTGCCCCAATTTGTTACAAAGACCCTGCACGGAACGGAAATGCAGGTAGGAATTATCTTTAGTGTAGCGCCGATTTTTGAAGTGCCTTTGATGATTATTGTAGGGATGATGGCAACCAAAATGGATAATTCCATATTAATAAAAGCCGGCTACTTCCTGGCCTTTGTTTACTTTTTGATATTTGGATTTGTTTCAGAACCCGAGCAGATCTATCCGCTCCAGATTTTAAGCGCAGCCCAAGTATCCATTACAGCAGGAATCGCCATTTCTTATTTCCAGGATTTCATCCCTGAGGCACCGGGTACAGCAACAACACTTTATATGAATGTCACACAAATCGGCTCGACGGCAGGATACCTGCTTTTCGGCTTTATTTCATCTCTGATCAGTTATGGAAAGCTGATTACCATTTATACCGTTTTTGCCGGCATCGGATTTTTATTCATCACCATCTACGGTAAAGAAAGGCAGATAGATTCAAAAAGAAATAAGCAGGCTGCCGAAAGTCCGCCGACTTCATTCAAATAAAGAAAGTTTTAAGGTATAATTGCAGAAATAAGAACCGGCAAAGGATGATTGAATGATGAATAACATCAGTGTCAAAAGAACATCGCAAACTCAATTCATATGTGCGGCAGACACTGTCGACTTAAATGCTGAAAGACTTTTTTCTGTCCAGGAGGCCTGTACCGGAAAAATTGTTGAAGCAATAAACCGGCAATATGAAGGAACAAACATGGGTCTGCCTTTTGAAATAGAGATAGAGAACATCATTGAATTAAGCAAAAGCACAATATTTCTATACCGAGTGAAATTCCAGGAAATTATTTAAAGAAAAGGCTCTGTTAATGTATGTTGAATTTTCATCTTCAACTACCTGGGCAGGTTAGTGGAAGAAGGATTATTAAACTAAAAAGCACAGATAAGGGGAATTTTCATGGGAAATAATACGGATGAAAAATTGTATCGTCAAATTGTGGAATCGACCACGGAGGCAATTATTATTCAACAAGATGGGAAATTTAAGTATATAAACCCTGCAGGAGTAGACTTTTTACGGGCCGCTTCCAGTGAGGAAGTTATAGGTAAATCTGTATTCGATATCATACCCGAGGAGTATAGAGAGCTGACAGTAAGTCACATAAAATCTGTCTTGGATGAAAATAAACCAACTGGAACTATCGAAAAACAATTAAGACGGTTTGATGGTTCACTAGTTGATGTAGAAACAAACTGTACTCCTATTTTGTATGAGGATAAAAAAGCGATTCAATCTGTCGTGAGAGATATAACAAAGCGCAAAGAAATTGAAAGAACACTCGAAAAAGTGTCCAAAGAAATTAACACACTCTCAGCTCCAGTCGTCCCTATATTGGAAGGGGTCGCTGTGTTACCCCTAGTAGGTTCTATCAATTCTGAAAGAGCGAATTATATTTTAAAACATGTGCCTTTAAAAGTACAGGAACAGAGTGTCCATACTTTAATTAGCGATTTTTCAGGCATCTATGAACTTGATGCAATAGTAATCCAATGTCTGTTTGAAACTAGTGCCGTACTTGGTTTGCTTGGTGTTCGTTCTATTGTAACGGGAGTAAGACCCGAAATTGCCCAAAGTGTTGTTCAGCTCGGAGCCGATTTATCCCTAATACAGATATTTGGAACTTTACAGCAGGCAGTACGTGAATTGGTGTTAAAGGATAGCATCGCAAGTGTTTGAATAGGATACCAACTATATTCCGTGATATATTGTTATCCTTTTCTTCATTACAGGTTCTTTTCTGGTGTCAGAGCCATCATGAGACGGTTTTTTCTTATTGTGCTAATAGGGGAGTTTAGTTCAACAAGAAAAAAAACTATAATAAATTTATTACATAAAATTAGGAGGCGGATAAAAATGGAAAAGGTAACACCGTTTTTAATGTTTCAAGATGGCAACGCAGAAGAAGCGATGAATTTTTATACATCCATCTTTGAGGATTTTCAAATTACAAACATTGTTAGATATGGGGCTAATGAAGCTGGACCAGAAGGCACCGTAATGCAGGCTCTTTTTACCTTGAAAGGGCAAGAATTTATGTGTATTGACAGTTATATAAAACATCAATTCTCCTTTACACCTTCTTTCTCAATCTTTGTTACTTGTAATACTGAAGAAGAACTTGATAATTTTTATGAAAAACTTAATGAAGGCGGACAAGCACTTATGCCTTTAAACAATTATGGTTTCAGTAAAAAGTTTGGCTGGGTAAATGACCGCTTCGGGGTTTCGTGGCAACTAAATCTTCCTTTGTAGATGTTTTAGGGGAATTAATAAATAAAAAAACTACATTAGGTAAAGGGATATTATTTCAAAAGGGTAATACCTATTTTTATCTTAAAGCTCTATTTTTTTGACTTTGTGAAATATTGTACTTAAATAAACGGGTACTTAGTTGAAGAAGATGCCCACAAGAAGAACTCATAAATGGGTTCTTTGTTTTTGATGAAATATCAAACGTTTAACAGAGCCAAAGAAAAAGAAGCAGCACCTGTGTCAATAAGTGCTGTTTCTTGAAGTGGATTCAGCGTTCTAAAATCTTTATATCTGTAAATGACTGATTAAATAGCTCACTGTTAATGAGGAGTGCGCCAAGAACGTCTCTTTCATCCTCAGCTTTCACAATCTCAGAAAGTATTATGCTGCTGCCATTCTTGACTGTAACTTTATATTCGTTCATACAATCACCTCCTCGCGAAGTATGTAATGCTGATTGAAAAGAATGATAGCATAATACATATATTTTTGGGAAAGTTTTTGAGGAAATCTTATCCGATTTCTGCTTCAGGCGCACAAACCCTTTACAGTTTCATAACCCCTTTTTACATTCATTTCAGCACTCTGCAGCACTTATTTTTTAAAGTGGGCATCATTCCTTTTAAAAACAGCTAAAATATAAGATAGAGAAAAAGGGGGAAAAACATGCATATATTAAAGGACTTGCTTCTGCCTTATTTATATAACGATACTGTCATCAAGCTTGGCATTGCGGCAATTGTCGGCATCATAATTGGTTTGGAAAGGGAATTAAAGCAAAAGCCGGCAGGCATCAAAACGACCATGGTTCTGACTGTGGGAAGCTGCCTGCTTACCATTGTGAGCATCCATTCAGCTGCACTGTACAGCGAACCCTATTCTAAGCCGATGGATCCGCTCAGGCTTGCTGCCCAGATTGTTTCAGGGATCGGGTTCTTGGGAGGAGGCGTCATTCTCCACCGGAACAATGATGTAATCTCAGGCATCACGACCGCAGCCATTATCTGGGTGGCTGGGGGCATCGGAATTTCGATTGGGGCCGGATTTTATGAAGAAGCAATTGTGGCTCTTATTTTCATTTTGATTGCTGTAGAAATCATCCCTCCTATATTGAACAAAATAGGGCCTACGCGTTTAAAGGAAAAGAGGGTGAGGGTCAAGCTTGCTGTTCAAAAAGAACAAAATTTGACGGATTTATTGAAAGAACTTAAAAGCAAGAACCTGAAAGTAAGGAAAGTGAAGGTTAAGGAAGAGAGGGAACATGTGGCATTAAGCTGCGTGGTCGTTTCGACTAACGATGTGTACACGACTGACATTTATTATGACATGAAAAGCCTGAAGGGTGTCGATCAGGCAGAAATAGAGAGTTTTTAATTTACTTTCTTAGACCTTAAAACAGAACAATTGTGGTGATATGTGCTACCATTAATTATACAAATGCTGATTTGTTGGGATTCCATCATAAACAGGATTTATTCAAATTATATGGGGGAGATAAATTGAGAAAAAGACAATTTTTCATTCATAATGAGGAATTCATTGATATAGATGTAGAAAAGCTCCCAAACGGGAAATATATGAGTAAAGCAATTTCGTGGGATAACGAACGATCATACATGTACGTGAGCAAAGATTTAAGGAAATCAATCAATGAAAGTGTAAATGCACTTTTAAAGGCAAGTGCAGAAGGAAAAGAATAAGCTGGGTAAACGCCGTTCTATTTTGTGAACGGCTTTTTTTTATGTGAAAACAAATGCTCCGCCATATTTAACTCCATCCCCAATTTTAAATTTCAGTACGGCCTACAAATGGCAGATGTCTATATTATTATAAAATTACCAAAATAAACCGATTGTGCTTAATTATACTAGTGTCATATAATCAAAGGCGTATGATAAATCAGAAACGGGGTTAATTAATGAAGAAATTTTCACTGCTATTGCTGGCCATTTTGATCGCGCTGTCTTTCTCGCCAAATCTATCATTTGCCGCTCAAGACCAGAAATTTGAATCAGACCTGAATGCCTATTTAAAAGAATTGTCTGCTGTCCGGGGATTTGATGTGACAAAAGAAGATATCGAAATGTCTCTGTCTCAATATGATGAAGAGCTTGCAGATTTTAAAAATATTGCCGAATTGAAGGATTATCAGGGGGAGGCTATTGCCGCTGATTACAGCAACCTAGATGGGTTACTGAGCGATTATGACTTAACGATGGATGAGCTAAAATCCCTTTTGAAGGATAACGGTGAAAGTCTTGATGATTATGTGTTTGTCAGCGACTTGGATGATGCTGTTTCTTTTTATGGAGATTCTGAAGATGGCCCTGTAATGGACGAGGCATTTTTTAAAGAAATCCTCTCTTCCATGAAAGATGAAATCGGCTTAACAGACGGAGAGCTTCAAAATATTAGCGAACATTTTGCTGCACTTGATGAAAAGTTATCAACTCCTGAAGCAACTGCGAAGTTTGAAGATCTTGGAACAAGAATGGAAAAATTCGCCCAGTTCGAATCCTTAGACCAGCTTTCTCCGCAGCAGGTTAAAGAATTCCTTTCCATATATGATGAAATGTTTTCAATGCTAGAACTGAAAGCAGATTTCCATCTTGTAAAGGGAGGAAAAGAAACTCCTTTAACTCTTTGGGATCTGTTAAATATGGACGAATTGACGAATGCCAATTTAAAAGTGAATATTTATGACCTTTCCGGAAAGCTTTTGGCTGACCTGGTTATCACTGGTGATATGGTAGATTCAACTACAGTTAAGGATATCGGGAAAGATGTCTCTACAGCAGCTGTTAAAGTAAAAGAAGCTGTGAAGGCTGAGCCTAAGAAAAAAGTTTCCAATAAAGTGAAAAAGTTAAAATCAGCTGTCATGCATACCGAAAAGGGCGGAAAACTGCCTAAAACAGCTGGAAACTATGTATCTAACATGATCCTTGGATTAGCCATGATTCTATCTGGCTTCATGCTTTACAGAACATACAGAAGGTCTGCTTGATGAAAAAGAAAGGATTCCTGATTGCTGCGCTGCTGCTGATTGTGTTAGGGATTGCTTTTACCTCAACAAATGCTTATACGTTTGCAAAAGGATATTTTCTATACAAGATGGACAGCAAGGCTGAACCTGCGAGTAAGCCGGCAGCAGCTCCTGAAGCTTCCGTGAAACAGGATGCAGCACCAGAGCTTTACCCCGTGCGGCCGAAGCAAGGGGAAGAGATGGGCACACTGTACATTCCTAAGCTGAAGGCGAGCCTGCCAATTTACCACGGAACTGATGAAGATGAATTGAAAAAGGGAGTCGGGCATTACGCGAAAAGTGTCCTTCCCGGCGAAAATGACAATTCAGTACTCTCAGGCCACCGCGATACCGTTTTCCGCAGACTTGGCGAAGTAGGAGTCGGCGATTTATTAATTGTAAAAACGTCTGCCGGCAAGTTTACCTATAAGGTGCGGAAGGTGAGAATCGTAGATAAAAACGACCGGACCGTGATTGTACCTAAGCCCAGGGCGACACTGACAGTCAGCACCTGCTATCCTTTTTCATATATTGGATCTGCACCGCAGCGCTATATCTTGATTGCCTACCTGCTGCATAAATGATGCACCTCGAATTTTTCGGGGTGTTTTTTTTGTGCGATTTATAGGCGGGGAGAGGGGATTGGCTCGAATCAGGGCTGATTTGGCTCTAATCACGTGTGATTTCGCTCTAATCAGGGCGGATTTGGCTCGAATCAAGGCTAGTTTGAACTTATTATCCAGATAAATGGAAATTTCCTGTTGGAAGAGGAGTCGTTTTTAAGAGAGTTGACCCTCTTAGAGAGTGTTTTACAAGATAAGAGTAACTAATGTTTAGCCCGATAATAAAAAATTCCAGATTCTTAAGGAATTTAAGACAGAAGCGAGTCATTTTTGGTGAAACACAGTGATAGAGGAGGATTTTCTGAAGATAGAGTACTGGTTCAATAGTGTTTTACCGGAAGAGGGTATCTAATCTTGTCCCAGTTAATAAAGAGGCTGAAGATCCTTAAGGAATTTAAGATCAAAGCGAGTCATTTTTAGTGAAACCAGTGATAGAGGAGGCCTACTAAAGATAGATTATCCATTCAATAGTGTTTTACTAAAAGAGAGTATCAAATCTTTAGCATGTTGAAAATGCTCAATTTTTTGTGTTTCGGCATTTGGCTCTAATCATGCCGGATTTGGCTCTAATGGATTGGGATTTCGCTCTAATCAGGGGACATTTCGCTTGAATGAGAAGCGATTTGGACTTATTATCCATATTTATGGAAATAATAGAGCAGATTTTTATAGAAAACCCTCATTTTCAGGAGGAGTTTCATAGGAACACATAGAAATATTTGTGAATCTATTAAAAAGGAGTGGTGTTTTGGTCATAAAAGAGAGAGTTGTCCCCATTTATAATGAAAAGCTGGAGGCTTTGCTCAGGAGACTGCCGCAGAGTCATGCTAAACGCCAGGATATTGCTGACGAATTGGCAAAAAGGCAGGCGGGATTTCGCGGAGAGCAGTCGCTCGATTATCATCTTAGTTTTCTGCCGAAAGATTACCTCATCCTTCATGATCTTAGGCTGTCAGATCAGGATCGATTCTTTCAGATCGACACATTGATCATAACACCATCATTTATCTTGATCTTGGAAGTGAAGAATTTCTCGGGCACGCTGTTTTTTGATACAGCTTTTCACCAGCTGATCCGGACATTGAACGGAAAGGAAGAGGCTTTTCCAGACCCAGTTTTACAGGTGAAACGGCAGCAGCGCCAATTAATACACTGGCTAGAGTCCAGGAAATTCGCTTCTATCCCAGTTGAAGTGCTGGTTGTCGTAGCTAGTCCATACACACTGATAAAAGGAAATCATGAGCTGCAGCGAATTGTGACGCACAGCGTAAATTTCGAAAACCTGATGAACAATCTCGAAAGGAAACATACTGAAGACGTTTTTTCTAAAAAGGAAATGAGGAAACTTTCCAATCTTCTCCTGAGAAATCATACACCGAGTGACATTAACATCCTTCAGCGGTTTTACCTTTCAAAAAAAGACCTCCTGCCAGGTGTCTGGTGTTCATGCTGTGAAGCTCTGAGCATGATTCGAGCTTGGGGCGGCAGGTGGATATGCACTCAATGTCAGCAAACCTCCATGGATGCCCATATTCCGGCACTTCAGGATTATATCCTCCTCTTCGGGCCCGTCATAACTGCCCCTCGAATCCGGGAATTTCTCCGCCTGACTTCAAAATCTGTCACCACTAAACTAATTAAATCATTAAATCTGCCGTCATCCGGAACAACGAAGGACCGCAGATACCATCTAACTTAAAACTTTCCTCAGCATGTTTCAGTTTCCTATTGTATACTCAATATATGGAAATGACTAAATATTAAATATATTTAGTTAATTGATTATAGGGGTGTAAAAACGATGTCACATGCTATTTGTACAACATGCGGTGTTCAATATCTGCAAGAACCGGGAGAAATCAAAAGCTGTCTGATTTGTAATGAAGAGAGACAATACGTAAATCCTGCAGGGCAGTCTTGGACAACATTAGAAGCTATGCGTGAGGTATATTCAAACAACATTTTGCATGAAGAGGAACATTTATACAGTATTACAACAAAACCCGAATTTGCGATTGGTCAAACAGCCTATCTTATTCAAGATCAGGGTTTTAATGTGTTATGGGATTGTATTACATATTTAGATGAAAAGACGGTTGAAAAAATGAATGGTTTGGGTGGAATTCAAGCAATTGCCCTATCTCATCCGCATTACTATTCTTCACAAGTTGAATGGGCCGAGACATTCAATGCACCTATTTACATCCATGAAGATGATAAGGAGTGGGTAGCACGTCCAAGTAACAAAATCATTTTTTGGTCGGGAGAGTCTTTTGAATTAACAAATGGCATTACTTTACATCGTCTCGGCGGCCATTTTAAAGGAGGAACTGTTTTACACTGGGAAGGAGGAAACCATAAAAAGGGTATTCTGCTGACAGGCGATATTATTCAAGTGGCTGCCGACCGCCAGTGGGTGAGTTTCATGTACAGTTATCCTAATCTGATTCCACTCCCTGCCAGTAAAGTAAGAGAGATGGCGGATAAAGTAAAAGGGCTGCCTTTCAACCGTATTTATAATGCTTTTCACCGGGTCGTGTCAGAGCATGCGGACCTTGCTGTTCGGAAGTCAGCAGATCGTTATATAAAAGCACTGCAGGGAACACTTTTTAATACATAATGTTAAATGAAGTTTGGGGGCATGTTAGATTAACATGCTCTTTTTTACTTCAAAAAAGGACCATATATACCATCTAACTTGATTCATCATCAATAGAAACCTCTGAATAAAACTCTTCCTCAACTTTCATCTCTGCATTTTCCGGTGTCACCTGCTTGTCCGGCAAGTCATCCTTCGCCGCCTGCAGTTCAGCCATATCATCCTTCATCTGCTGTGTGAGCGCTTCAGGAACAACTCCGGTTCCGTAAGTTGCCCCGATATTGAGGGCCCCGCTTAATTCCTTGATGCCAAGCTGTGCAAAGTTATTGTTTTGCTCGTATTTATCGAGGTAAAACTTTTCAATATTGATTTCTTTGACAACCACCTGCTGTTTATCGTTTGCAGGACCCTGCCCTTTATATTGCGAAAGTTCCGCGCTCATCTCATCAAGGCGGGAAAGGATATCCAGCTGTGTCCCGTGCAGCTGAATCATTTTCTCCTCCATGGCAAAGATCCGCTCATCCATTTCATTCAGATATTCATCATAATTTCTTGAGGCTTGTTCCATTTTCACCCGCTGCTCAATCGCATTCAGTTTGCTGGCCCATTCCCGGGGAGATTGTTCGAGGCGCTGAAGTCTTTTGTTCATATCCTGAAGTGAGCGGTCACCAGCGCCAGCCGTGCTGCCTGTTTCAGTCTTCTTCTCCGCATATTTCTTTCCAATTAGCAGGGGAGAGACCTTGTTTTCCAGCTTTAATAACCGGTCAACATGGACTTCAAGCGTATTGATTCTCCGTATCTGTGCTTCGAAATCTGGTGTGTCTTCTCCGTTCTTTTTTTGGCTGAATAAGGGCATATTTTATCCTCGCTTTCTGATACAGAACTTACTCGATATTGACCCGCTCTTCCTCCATAAATTGTCTGTTATATGTTAAACGGAGAAGTCCGTTTTCGAATTTAGCAGTAATCAGGTTCGATTCAGCCGGCTCAGGCAAGTCGATGATCCGCCGGAATTCATCCTGTGATCGTTCCTTTAAAAAGGCCTGGCCGGCAATCATTGAATTCATGCTTCCTCTCAGCAAAAGCCTTGCCCCAGATACAGATACCTGAATATTTTCCTTTGTATACCCCGCAAGATCAGCAAGGATAATAACTTCCGTGTCTGTTACATAAATATCAACGGCTGGAAAATCACTGCGCGGCATGGGTGCTGCACCAGTGTCAGGCGCGGGACCCTGCGGGGAACTCATGTCCATATTTTCCTTCATAAATTGGTTAAAGGAGGTCTGTTCAAAAACACCATTCCAAAAATCCGTCGTCTGGTATTTCTGGGCGAGCTCCATCCATTGCATCAGCTTATTAAAGTCCATGCTGCCGCCTCCTTGCCTAGCCACTCTAAGGGCATATAGGCTTCAAGCCCTTTTAATGCGTAATGAAAAATCAAATCCCTGAATATAAATTGAAAAAAGGGGGGGACTACCGTGACAGGTGCTTCTATTAATATTAATATTTTTTTATTGAAAATAAATTCCTTTGAAAATGCTTCAGCGGTCAATATCGGACAAAATTTATTGGCAGACTGGAACAATTCAGATAAAAAAACACAGGGATTCGGCCAAAACTTTGGAGACGACAGCGGATTTATCGGCACAAGAAGCGCAGTTGACGACAGAGACCTCATCGACAGCCCATCATCTTTTCAAAAAATCCCGCTTCCTTAATGAGGTACATAAGTTCAGTTCAAACAAAAACACTCCCTAAAAAAGGGAGTGTAGATCTTTTTCTACTTGATCAGCAGTAACATTTGGGATTTTTGAGTGAGCTACAAGCATTTTAGGAACTGACGGGAGTTCCTCTTTATGGGAATCTGTTGTAAAAGCATATCAAGATTCAAATACCAAAAGGAACAAGAAATTCAGATTTTTCTTATCTCGCTGGAACGAACTCCATTATGGTTATGGAGCCGAGCCGGGTTCCCGCCACTTCTTGCATCATAACCTATTTTGTTCAACTAATGTTTGCTATTCCTTTGAGGAATAGCTGTTTCTTATTCCAGTAACGGGGCAGAATATTTGAAGAAATGATTATTATAAAAAGCAAAAAGGAGCTACCTTTAGGTGGCTCCAATTTTTATTAAAGTCTTTAATTTTCAAGCTGCAATTAATTTTTGCTTAATCGCTTTTCTCTTAGTTAAATAGCGTTGTGCGAAATAAGACCCTAATACATAAATAACTGCTAGTGCTTGGAAAGATAAACTTTCTACATTTGGAAAAACACAAAACCAGACTTGAGCCCAACCAGGAATATAGAGATTTTTGATTGTGGTTGTACTCATCCATCCAGCTAATTGCATTTCTTGAACGGTTTCCCCGACCATGACAGCAAGAACCACTACTAACAAAGCACCTGTAAATACCAGCATTTTTTTATGTGGAAGCTTGCGTTGTGCTATAAATGTCAAAACTCCAACAATCATGGTTAATGCCAATCCAATCAAAGCTCCTTGTAAAATTACCTCAGAACCAGCTTTTAATCTTAGATTTTGAAGGAAGAGAACCACTTCAAATCCTTCTCGATAAACAGAAGTTAAACCGACTAGGAAAAGTGACCAGAAAGTAGTTGTTTGAACGACTTTCCCACTATTAGAAGTGATTTTTTGTTTCTTTTGATTATGAAGTTTAATCCATCCTGTCCAATAAATTTTATGAAAGAACCAATTCATTATAATAAGTAAAACAACAACGGCTAACATGCCCGTAAAAGCTTGAATGTTTAATGCAGAAGTATTTACGGAAGAAATAATGGCTACTACGATAAACCAAGTGGCTATTGTAGCTAAAAAGGAAACACCAGCACCCATGGAGATAGGTTTCCATAATTCATCTTGTTTTTTACGAACTAATCCAGAAATAATGGCTGCTAACACTAATACTGCCTCTAGTCCTTCCCTGAAAACAAGGATAGCAGTATTTATTATTGCAGATAATGGAGAGATATTTTTTGCAGTTGGGTCAGGATTCCCTTCAAAATAGATACCTTGCCATACAATAACTCCAATAACGATTAGAATTGAAAGAGTTATTAAGATAGTTTTGAAATTGAGAAATTTTCTAATCATTATTTCCTCCTAATTATGTAATGATATTGATAATCTTTATCAATTATATTTTCAGTTTAAGCGACTACCCAATTTACGTCAAGAACACTTTATTTATATATATTGGGAATTTATAGGAATATCGCGTCAGGAGAAAGCGTTCTAGTCACTAAAACGCTTTTGTGGATAATTTGCATCCTATGGGTTGATCGCTTAGGGGTAATGGATATGGGAAAGAGTTATGTGAATAACCCTTTCACTATGCAGCAAACAGTTCGGTTAGTTTTAAGAAGGAATGGCTCCTTAGAAAGCTTTCGCCAACTTGGCAGTAAATCTGAATTATATGGTAAGATTAACCATAAAGTATATCCTGTGGGGGCGTAATATGGAACATGTTAGTTTTTTTGAATATAGGCATGTTTATGAAAAGGCTGAGGAAGCTTTCTTAGTACACAAAAATAAAATTAGAGAGCTTTTGCCAGATTCTGATGTTCAGCATGTCGGTAGTACAGCTGTACCTAATAGCCTTACAAAAGGTGATATAGATATACAGGTACGTGTCTCTCCAGAGCAATTTCTAAAGGCAGTTCAGACACTTTCGGCAGTTTATGAGCTTAATGAAGGCAGTGTAAAAACCGGCTCGTTCAGGGCTTTTAAAGATGATTCAACCGTTCCTCCTTTAGGAGTTCAATTAACTGTCATAGATTCTGAATATGATTTCTTTTGGAAATTTCGAGATGTATTTTTACTAAATGATACTTACAGGCTGGAATATGATGAGTTAAAAAGAGAGTTTGAAGGGAAAGAAATGGATGAGTATAGGGAAGCTAAAAATGAGTTTTTCCAAAAATTAATGAACACTTCCGAATTTAATAAACTGTGACATAAGATTGTGCGCAATTATACTTAAGCTAACGAGTGAGAAAGAAGAAGAACAATTAATCGATCCTAAGCAAGAGGACATATCAGCGGTTAAAGGGCGCATTTGGTGAGTAAAGACTTTGCGTCAAACGGGCCAGATTTCCGGATAAAATAGATGCCTTCGCTATTATCTGATTAAGAATGGGGTATTGAGAATGGAATTTAAAGTTTACGATAATGCTCATGATTTTGAGAGAAAGATAGAGCCGATTTTATTGGAAAAGGAAGATATATTCAGTCTGTTTTTTGGTGTGCTACAAGCGATTAAAGCTGGTAATTATGAGAATCCATTTATGGCAACAATTGAAGAGGACGGAAAAATATTAGCCCTTTTTCAAATGACTCCTCCGCATCCGTTAAATCTAATTTTTGTCGATGAAATCCGTTTAGAAGAAATAATAGAGTTCTTCATTAAAAATATGCTCGAACATGACATTGATTTTCGTTCGATTATCAGTTTGAAACCGTGGGCATACAAAGTCGCGGAGAAGTGGGAAATTAAAACTGATATGACTCATCGACTACTTATGGATCAGGGATTGTATCGATTAAATAAGGTAAATGAAACGCTTGAACATAGTTCCGGTAATTGGCGCTATGCAGAAGAAAATGATTCTTCACTGATCGAAAAGTGGTTCAGCTTATTCGAAATTGATACCGGAATGCCGATATCACCAATCGAACACGTGAAAAAACGTGTCGCAATGTTTTTAAAGGAACGTGAGGTTTTTCTTTGGGAGGATAAAGGAAAGATTGTATCCATGATGAAGAAGTCACGTCCGACAAAGAGTGGTGTAACCGTTACTTTGGTATTTACGCCAAAGGAAGAACGTAAAAATGGATATGCTAGGGCGCTTGTTGCGGCGGTTTCAAGAGAACTGCTCAAAGATTTCGATTTTTGCGTACTATACACAGATTTGATGAATCCTACATCAAATAAGATTTATAGGGAAATTGGCTATGAAAGGATTGCAGATTCTGTTCATTTAGGTTTTGATAAAGGCGAATAATTGTGTTTCAATAACTATTCAAATTTATAGCGGATCTTCAAATATCAGGCGCAATTCCAGAATGGGAATTGTGCTCTTCTAATTTATCGGGCCAGATTGTTGAACATCACTTTTAATGAAAAATTGGTAAGAAGGAAGAAGCTGTGAAGATTTTCACTTAAACTAACAGGGCTTTAGTTGTATAAAATTGATGATGGAGGAGGATTTTTTTTGTCTTTCTAGAACCCATAAGGATATTGAAAAGGGGGAAATTAAATTGGGTTCAAGGATAATGCACTTGGTTATTGCAAATAGAATTGCAGATGATCTATCGATAAGAGATATAACATCATTTCTATTAGGAGGAATTGCAGCAGATGCGGTTTCGCCTAAAGACATTTCACATTTTTACAAAGGCGACGTTAAAGACTATTCTCGATATATTGACTACAAGGAATTCATACATAAATATAGCTTTAATATAGATTCCCACTTTATACAGGGATACTATACTCACTTAATTGCTGATGATATTTGGTTAAAAGGCTTTTATTTACCTTGGTTAAAGAACCGAATGGAGGCAGATGAAAACATATTCAATCGATACCATAGTGATTTTCGATTACTTAATGGGAAACTATTAGATTACTATGGTCTCACACAACAATTAAGTGAAGTAGTAAGTAAAAGTGGTACAATCATTGACACAGAAGAGGTAAAATCTCACGATATAAAGGAATTTATCCCTTATGTAATAAGTGATATGGATTATAGTAGGGACGATCTTGAACAGTCACTAACAGTATTCACACTTGAACAGATTATTGGTTATATAGAGACTTCAGTTGATAAAGGTTTAATGTGCATTAAATCTTTAAAAATTTAAGGTTTATTGGCCTTGTTTAGCTATCATGAAAATAAGTTTCTTCAAAATTGGAAAATGACAATAGTTAAGAAGACCCTACTCAAACGTTAAAAAAAAAGGAGAGCGATAAATAATAAGTCTATGGATTAGGGTTGACTGGATTAAGGTCAGTATCAGTATTGACACTCCTAACCATTTTCATTCCCTGTGGTGAAGCGGTGATTTTTCCGCTTCATGGATGGCTAACGGGTACGATCGTATTATAGAGTTAACCAGTTTTTACTGGTTGCTCTTTTTTTTATAGGACCTATTATTTCAGTAGCCAGGGTAGAATGTACGGGTGCGATGTTTGGCTGCTTCGGCAACCCTTTTTTGGTGTGTTACTAAACTCGTAATTTACCAGTAATCCCTAATCCTCCTTGCAGTATCACAGCTTCGCTTGTTATACGATATCTAAGTCCCAACCAGCCTCAATCATGTTTCTATAAGTAGGGGGCGAACCGTTTAGCTGACGGGGTCAAAGCCCCACGGGCAGTTACGTTCTACCCTGGCTACTGATATAATAAGACCAAAATAAATAAGGTCAACCAGAAATATTTAGCATTCTGGTTAACCTTATAATACGACCGGGCAGGTTACTTCAAGAAGGAGTATTGGTTTATAGTAAAGAATAGAGAACTATAAAATCTTTAGGAGTGAGAAAATGGTGTCTAATAACGAAATAACAGAATCTAAAAGTATCCCTCTTAGATTGATTGCACAAAAAGAAGTTACAAATAACTTAGTTATTGTCTTACCTGGGGCGGGTTACACAACACAAGCTCCCTTGTTACACTTTACTACAGGGGTATTTTACACTAAAGGTTTCGATGTATTACATATTAACTACACATTTAGTAGGCAGGAGATGGCTGCTCTAAATGAAAGGGATTTAGCAAGAGATGTACAACTTGCAATCGACAACGCAATCAAGGACAAGGAATACATCAATTATTATGTAGTAGCTAAATCAATCGGAACAAAAGTTTTAAGGTATCTGCTCGATAATGCAATGTTCAAAGATGCAAAAGTAGTATGGTTGACTCCGATACTGCAAAATGATGACGTATTTAATACAATGGCTAATAGTAGTAATAAAGGGCTTTGTATTTTTGGAGAAAAAGATAGTGTTTGTTTTATTAAGGAACGCTTTGAAATATTGAAAAGTAATCAAAATCTATTATTAAAAGTGGTTGATGGTGGAAATCATAGTTTAGAACTTGATAAAGAACCAATAAAATCTATTGAAATGTTAAAAGGTGTAATTTCTGATATTAATGAGTTTTAAATCTGAGGGCGATTGTTCAGTAACGGCAGTCGCTTTTTTACTAACGAGGCAGGTTTCTATAGAAGCCATAGCGAAAAATTTTATATTTACATAAAATGGTAACCTGTGTAAAATAGAAATAATAACCAAATGCGATGAAGAGAAGAGTAAATAAAATCAATTCTTTCAAGAGAGCTCCGTTTGGTGAAAAGGAGTAAGGATGATTTATCGAATCAAGCCTCTGAGTAGTATATCGGAACCTTTTAGGGGATGATGTGACGGGAGCTCCCGTTATAGAGCTAAGGTATTGGATTATTTTACCTAATAAGATTAATATGGCGACATATTAATAAACTGGGGTGGCACCACGATTAACAAATCTCGTCCCCAAGACTTTAGTTAGCATAGAGTCTTGGGGATGAGATTTTTTTGTTGGGAAAATTAATAAATACCATTGAAGTCTTTATTTGTGCTGGGATAGGAGGATAAAGTGATGAGCTTAAAGAAAAAACTAGCTTCTTGGAAATATCCATCAATTTTATTATTAGGAATTGGAGTCTCAAATATCGGTGAATGGATATATTTCATATCTCTTAATTTAATGGTTTTGGATATGAATGGCTCACCGCTTGCAGTTACAGGTCTTTATATTATAAAACCCTTGGCTACTCTATGTACTAACTTTTGGACAGGGAGTATGATTGATCGTTTAAACAAACGAAAATTAATGGTTTTTCTTGATGTATTCAGAGCTATATTTATAGCATTATTACCTTTCTTTTCATCTATTGCTTTAATATACATAATTGTATTTATCATAAATATGGCGAGTTCGGTGTTTGGTCCGACATCAATGACTTATATTACAAAATTAATTCCGAAAGAACAAAGAAAACAATTTAATTCCCTGCATAGTTTAGTGACATCAGGTGCATTTTTATTAGGTCCAGCGGTTGCAGGATTATTGTTTTTAATTGGCACACCAATAGTTGCAATTTATATAAATGCGGTTTCATTTTTTATATCCGGAATAATTACTTTAGTAATGCCAGATATAGAGAAACAAACAATTGTTACATCAACGAATGACAGAATATCATTCGAATTAGTAAAAAAGGATTGGTATATTGTTGCAGAATATAGCCGCCGCTACAGTTATATAATGCTGATTTACTTTTTGTTTAGTTGTGTGATGGTTATTATGGCGAGTGCTGTTGATTCACTCGAAGCTGCTTTTGCCAAAGAGGTACTTTTTTTATCAGACAGTGAATATGGTTTTTTGGTCACGGTAGCAGGAGCTGGTATTGCTGTGGGAGCATTAATTAACTCCATCATTGTGAAAAAAATTCATACATCGGTATTAATTGGTCTAGGTTCGGTATTAGTCTCAACTGGTTACATTATATACGCATTTTCAAGTTCGTTTATTATTGCAGCAGTTGGTTTCTTTATTCTTGCCTTTTTTATCGCTTATGCCAATACTGGGTTTCTTACCTTCTATCAGAATAATATACCAGTTGATGTGATGGGACGGATTGGCAGTTTATATAGTCTAGTTCAAGCAATTTTAGTGATAACGGCAACTAGCATTATGGGAATGATGGCTCAGATTACTTCCATTCAGATTGCGGTGATTATAGGTGTTTTAGTTATGATGATATTATCCATCACTTTATGCATATTCAGTTTATTACCTTCAAAAAGTCAGTTATACCATTCAGAATCTGTTGGAACTAAGGGTCTCTAATCCAGATGAAAAAGAATAATGCATTGCTATCTTATTGAACTCACTCAAATAATCATAACTTTAAAACTTGGATTGCCTTTCTAGTTTAAATTCCATTGACAAGAATCAAATTGAGTTATACAGTAAGTAGTAAGTGATAAGTAGTAAGTAGTAAGTAGTAAATAATAATTTCAGGAGTGTTTTTATGAAGGATATACAGATTTCTCAAAGCTTTTTGTTGTTATCATTAAATGATAAAGGAGGGGTTTCTCCTCTCGGAAGCATACGCATTCGCGCTTTTTTGATTGCAAGCGGAATTTTGGAACTTGCTTTAGAAGATGTTATTTTAATTGCAGATGATCAGGTAACGGTAAAACAAGAATTACCAAGTAATAAAAAGTTTTTAAGTCCAATTTATAATGAAGTTCTTGCTGAAAAGTCACTTAACTTTAAAAAATTAGCAAGGAAATTAGTTACTAACCGCAGTCTTTTCAAAGATATGTTTAATTCAATTGGCGATTATTTAGTGGATATGGATATTGTCACTAAAAATAGTGGAGGCATGTTAGGTCATTCTAACCGCTATGTAGGTGGAGAAGAAACTAAGAAACAAGTTGTTGAACAAATCCGTGCAGAATTATTAGAAGCAGGAACAGTTACAAAAGATACAATTGCATTGGCGAGTTTGTTACTGGGAAGCCATATCTTAAAGGATTATTTTAGTGCGTTTGAGGAAAAAGATCTTAATGAGAAACTTTCTGAACTTCGCGATGAAGAATTAAACAAAGAGATCTTTGCTCTAGTTGACAGAATATCACACACAATTACTACGATTATCGCGTCTGTCGGTTGATTTGGAGGGATTTTAGTGTCCAGAAGGCGGTCATTAGAGGATATTCTGCAATCCGACTATTTATCCATAGGAGAACTAGCTCGAATTACAGATTTAAGATACAGCACCTTAAAACATTACACTGAGGCAGGCTTAATTCCATTTGAACAAAAAGAAGAAAATTTAACCCGACGGTACCCTAGAGAAGCTTCAGTTAAAAGAATTGAGACAATTAACAAGTTAAAAAATACTGGGCTGTCAATTAAAGAAATTGGAGAATGGCTGGTTAATAATGAGGAATGAAATTAAAGCTGCTTGAAAAACTCCTTATTATTATTCAACTCTCCGGCTCCTGTTGGGTAAAAAGATTTATTGCGTAATACAATACAGCTCAGTCATTTTGTGTTGGCTTAGTGAAGAAATATACTTACGTGTGCGTTCGTTGAACAAAGATTTGGCTGCTCTGGCAGCTTTTTTTAATACTCCAACAGTCTTTATTTTGAATAAGAGAAGGACTGTATGAACTATAAATAGAATATAATCAGCAAAATTGCTCTGTGATATTAGGAGGAAAGGTTTCTTGAGAAGCATTCTTTTGTACACTTGTTTAGTTGTTTTAATAGCAAGCCTAATGTCTTGTCAAAAAAAAGAAGGCGAAATGCTTTTTGGGGAAATCTATCCCGCTAACTATATAACAAAAATTGAAATTAAAGAAAAAAACGGTAAACGTAAAGAAATAACCAAGCTTGAGGATATTAACAAATGGATTGAAAGGGCTGAAAAAATAAAGTTTATCCGTGACCAGAATCAAGAAGAAAGAGAGCTGCTTTTAACATACGAAGGTTGCGTAGTCAAAGCTTACCGAAACGAAAAAGAAGTTGGTGACTTTATACTGTTGAAATTAAATGGTGTGTACTACAAGGGAAATGTAAAATTTGATAAACAAGTAGAATCCTTATGTGAATAACCTTTCACTTTGCAGCAAACAGCTCAGTTAGTTTTAAGAAGGAATGGCTCCTTAGAAAGCTTTAGCCAACTTGGCAGTAAGGTTGAATGATGTGGTAAAATTAACCACAAAGTATATCCTGTGAGGGGGGGAATATGGAACATGTTAGTTTTTTTGAATATAGGCATGTGTTTATGAAAAGGCTGAGAAAGCTTTCTTAGTCTTAGTACACAAAAATAAAATTAGAGAGCTTTTGCCAGATTCTGATGTTCAGCATGTCGGCAGTACAGCTGTACCTAATAGCCATACAAAAGGTGATATAGATATACAGGTACGTGTTTCTCCAGAGCAATTCCTAAAGGCTGTTCCTACACTTTCAGCAGTTTATGAGCTTAATGAAGACAGTGTAAAAACGGGCTCGTTCAGGGCTTTTAAAGATGATTCAACCGTTTCTCCTTTAGGAGTTCAATTAATTGTCATAGATTCTGAATATGATTTCTTTTAGAAAAAAGGAAATGCGCAAAAATGGATATGCTAGGGCGCTTGTTGCAGCGGTTTCAAGAGAACTGCTCAAAGATTTCGATTTTTGCGTACTATACACAGATTTGATGAATCCTACATCAAATAAGATTTATAGGGAAATTGGCTATGAAAGGATTGCAGATTCTGTTCATTTAGGTTTTGATAAAGGCGAATAATTTTGTTTCATAAACTATTCAAGTTTATAGCGGATTTTCAAATATCAGGCGCAATTCCAGAATGAAAATTGCGCTCTTTCTTATTGTATCGGGCCAGATAGTTGAAGAAGGATTACTGAATTTATATATAGAAAAGAATTATAAATCTAAATATAAATCATTTAAATTTGATAGTACAAGGAGAGTTTAATGGGAATTAATTTTAATGAATTTTTCAGAGATGAGTTAACGATTAATGACATACAAAAAGCTATGGAAAATGGAGAAATATCTTCAAAAGAGCTGGTAATGTATTACCTGTCTAGAATAGCAAAGTATGACCAAGACGGCCCGAAAATAAATTCTATTCTTGAAATAAATCCTGACGCAATATTCATTGCTGAAGCATTAGATTATGAAAGAGCAACAAAAGGTGTTAGAGGACCTTTACATGGTATTCCGGTCTTTATTAAAGACAATATTGAAACAAATGATTCAATGCATACAAGTGCAGGAACAATTGCACTTGAGAATAATATTAGTGGTAAAGATGCATTTCTTGTTAAAAAACTCCGTAAAGCAGGCGCAGTTATCTTAGGTAAGACGAATATGACAGAATTAGCTAATGGGATGTCTTATGAAATGTGGGCTGGCTACAGTTCAAGAGGCGGACAAGTATTAAATCCATATGGGGATGCTGATCTTTTTGTTGGCGGTTCAAGCTCAGGATCAGCTGTGGCGGTTGCTGCAAATTTTACCGTATTATCAGTAGGTACTGAGACAGATGCTTCTATTCTAAGTCCAGCTGTTACAAACTCTGTGGTTGGTATTAAACCTACTGTTGGTTTAGTTAGCCGCAGCGGGATTATTCCCTTTACATATTCTCAAGATACAGCGGGACCATTCGCAAGAACCGTTACAGACGCAGCAATTTTATTAGGAACTTTAGCCGGAGTTGATAAGCATGATCCTGCTACACATAAAAGTGCAGGAAGGCTACAACAGGATTATACAGTTTATTTGGATTCTATGGGTCTTAAGGATGCTAAAATTGGAGTATTCAACAAAGCTTCTAATGATTTTTATGAATCTGAAGAGTACGATGAGGAATTGTTTAATAATGTCATTCAAACACTAAAAAATGAAGGCGCACAGGTCTTTGAAAATATAGAGATCCCCTCTTTTCATAGAGAATGGAGCTGGGGAGTGTCATTATATGAATTGAAACATAGCTTAGATAATTATCTTTCAAAATTACCAACGAATACACCTGTACATTCGATTGCTGAATTAATTCAGTTTAACAAAAATATCGAAGCAAAAGCATTAAAGTATGGTCAAAATAAGTTGGAGCTAAGAGAAAGTTTCCCTAACACATTAAGAAATCCTGAATATTTGAATGCAAAATTAGAAGATTTGTATTTTTCCCAGGAACAAGGCATTGATTTTGCCTTAAAGACGTATGGTCTTGATGTGATTCTATTCCCTTCGTATATAGGTTCAACAATATGTGCGAAAGCTGGTTATCCTTCCATAGCTATACCTGCTGGATATATGAAAAGTGGAAGACCTTTTGGTATCAATATGGCAAGTACTGCTTTTAATGAAGGTGTTTTAATAAAAGTCGCTTATGCCTTTGAGCAGGCTACAAAGCATCGCAGAAGCCCAAACATAACATATTGAAATATTAAATCACTTTTAATCAAAACTAAAGGGTGCTTATCTACGAGAAAAATGATTCATTCTATTGCATGGGATTTTCAACAAAGGGGGGCTATTCTCTAACAAGATGCGCTTTTTTTTGAAAGAGAGCAAATTAATTAAGTAACATTCTAATGAAAGAGGAAAAATATGGACATTCAAGAGGTAATTAAAGAATTAAATAATAAAGGAATAATCCATTCGAGTGCCGTTGAGTATGAACAATTAAATGGAGGCACTGTAAGTGACTTGTATCTCCTGAGTACCTATGATGGTGCAAGATATGTCGTTAAGTTGAATGAACCGCAAGTTCTTCAATCTGAGGCAAATTTTCTTACCTTTTACAAGGATTTATATCTATTACCTCGTCTTCTCTTTGTTGAACCATCAGATAATTACATAGTTTATGCATTCATTACAGGTTCTACAAATTATGTAAGAAAAAATAAACAGGAAGTGCTAAAAGCACTTGTGCAAGGGCTTATTAACCATTATAGGGCCGTGCCAAATGATATTGGTTGGGGATGGGCGGATGAATTAACAGATTCTTGGCAAAGTTATCTTTTGAATGAAATTATTGAAGCAAATAAGATTTTAGATTCATACCTAGAAAAAGATGAGTTTACCTTTGTGCTTAACCTTGTCAAAAGTTCAAAAATAAATAACCTAGACAGAGAACCATTTTTATTGCACGGGGATTGTGGAGTGCACAATTTCATCTTTAATAATGGACGTTTAAGTGGTGTGATTGACCCGACTCCTGTTATCGGAGATCCCCTTTATGATTTAATCTATGCATTTTGTTCTTCACCAGATGATTTATCTAAAGAAACAATCATTTCAGCAGCGAGTCACTTACTAATTAAAGAAAACATAAGTGAACAATTATTATTTGAGGAAGTACTTATTGGATTATATCTCAGGTTAGCAACCTGTATTAGACATCATCCAAATGATTTAAATGACTATCTAAAAGCCTGGATCTACTGGAAGGATATAGTCAAAGAAACATATAGTTATTCAGATAAAAGGCGCGATTGTTGTATAACCTCTAGATTTAATCGACTTTTATAAAAAATTTTTGGTATAGAAAAAGTGTTTTTACATGAAAATTAAATAACTTCATTTAACACCGACCATTTACGGTCGGTGTTATGAGAGTTTATAGCATTGATTAAACAACTTTATTGTCACCGATCATAGCCAAATCTTTAAGATAAAAAAAGCAGCGCCCGCCTGGGATCGCTGCCTCACTGTTAGATTCATAGTTTCAGAGAAAAATACTCTTTTTTGGTAATTTAGACACTAAAAAATTGATAATAATATTGAGCTGCTAAAACAACAAGGACGGTTTAAAAGATTTATGAGGATGAGAAATTTTATTACGAATAGATATGTTAAACTTGTGGCCGTTACATCTACGACGAAGAAACACTAACATACTATCAAATTGTTCTAAAAATTCGTTAAATTTTCGAAAATATGTTATCATACACTTGTAATCGGTTATATCTAACAGGCGAGTTAATGTTTACAGTAAGTCTTAATATATCTAAATGTGTTTTCCAGCCTTAAAATGTAATCGATTACTTCTTGCGAATTTTAAAAGAAAAGAGGAGAAAACATGGCACAACAAATCAAAGATCACAACAGGAAAAATGTAACACATGGCCGGGAAACGGTTAATGGAGTTCGTCTCCATTATTATACCGCCGGCTCTGGAGAAGCAATTGTCCTTTTGCATGGTGTTCCAAAAACCTCCTACTACTGGCGTAATGTTTTACCAAAGCTTTCATCAGAGTATACCGTGGTTGTACCTGATCTTCGCGGTTTCGGGGATTCAGGCCGTACCCTAGATGGCTACGACATGCCAAACATGGCCGAGGACATTGCTCAGCTTATGACGGCTTTAGGTCATGAAACATTTTATCTCGTTGGTGAAGATTGGGGCGCTGCAGTCGCCTATGCACTGACAGCAAAGTATCCAGAAAGAGTTAAAAAGCTTGTTTACCAAGAGATGCTCCTTCCTGGTTTCGGACTCGAAGAATGGTCGCATCTTACTCCTGAAAATGTTAAAACAAATCATTGGATTTGGCATATCAATTTTTACAATGTTCGTGATTTTCCGGAGCTTCTCATATCAGGCCGGGAAAAGGCCTACTTCTCCCACTTTATCAAGCATGAATGTTATGATCCAACTGCTATAAGTGACGAGGCAATTGATGAGTATGTTCGATGCTACTCTGCTCCAGGGGGGCTTCGCTCAATGTTTGAAGTTTATCGTGCTACTTTTAAAGATGCCGAGTTCTTCCGTGAGGCTGCTAAAACGAAGTTAAAAATGCCTGTGCTCGCGTTGGGCAGTAAGTATTTTATTGGCGAAGAAAATACACGTGAAATGAAACTGGCAGCTGAGAATGTTGAAGAAGTTATTCTGCCATGGGGACACCAATTAGCTGAAGAGTGTCCTGAAGAATTAAGCCAAGTATTACTCGGTTTTATTAAGAAAGAACTGTACGTTAACGCCTAAGTAGAGTTTTAATCATTTTAAACTAGACCACACCTTGTTTATCGTATCGCAGTACGGTGACAAGTTTAAATTGAAATATTAAATAAAAATGTAATCGATTACAAGAGAGGGATGATTTACGTGACAGGTATGGATTTGTATGGAGGGAATGAAAAAAGAAAGTTTGAAGGAACCGGATACTTTCGACTAGAAAAAGAAAGTGACCGATGGTGGCTGGTGGATCCAGAAGGAAGTGCATTCGTTACAATAGGTGTCAATCATGCGGATGAGACGAATCTGAAGTATGATCACAATTTCGAAATTTGGAAAGAGAAATATGGATCCCGTGAGAACTGGATTAAGGGGTTAGTTAAAGATTTGAAAGACTGGGGTTTTAATACGATTGGGTGGACAGGGGATTACATAAGCGGAGACTGGGGACAAGCACTTGATTGGTTTGGTGATCCAATCAACTTGGGGCATTCATCAAGCTGGGCAGCAGCCGATTACAAGATTGCGGATATGCCGTATTGTCTCCAAATTCGAGTTGCTGAAATAGAAGACTGGAACGGACAACCAGCATACCCTGATGTTTATTCCCGTGAATTTGATATGTATTGCGAATACCTAGCCAGAAGTATTTGTGCCAATCATGCAGAAAGTAAGAATCTAATTGGTTATTTCTTAGTAGATATTCCAGGCTGGCTGCCTCACGCTAGCGGTAAGGATTTTAAAGGATTGGAGGGTTTGGATAAAGAAGAAAGAAAATCTAAATTGTTTGATGTGGCTTCTAAATACTATGAGACAATCACAAAGCATATTCGCAAATATGATCCAAACCATCTAATCTTAGGCGACCGTTATAACGGAAATAAGGGAATCCCAACCGAAGTACTCGAGGCTGCCAAACCATATGTTGATGTGTTATCTGTACAATACTTTCCAAGTAATAACGAAGAAGGTTATCAACAAATGAAGGAAGATTTAGCCAAATGGCAAGCTTTGATAGATAAGCCAGTCATTAATGCTGATATTGGTAACTGGTGCCAAACAAAAATGAATCCAAATAGAGTGAGTGATTTACAGACTCAAGCTGATCGGGCTCGTGACTATATTGATTCAATCAGTTCGCTTATCAACGAACCATGGTTCATAGGATGGCATTGGTGTGCGCATGTTGAAAACAAAGCAAGAGGCTGGGGAATTAAGGATCCATATGATCAGCCTTACAATGATTTCATTAACCCTGTGAAAGGGTTTAATAAGGAGATTTACGAAAAAATTTAATCTAAAATTCCTCCTAGCGCCGGCATTGCTAGTTTTGGTGTTGACCAGCATTTTGGCTCTTTTTCGGTTAGAATATCGTTGAATCATTTAAAAGGAGTTAGTATAAAAATTGGACACTGGCTCAAATACACTGACATGGAGCAATCTAAATATTGTGTAAAAAGACCCCTCATAAGAATGCAAGTAGCTTCTTATGGGGGGTCTTTATGTCTTCTAGCGAACTCAGTTTGACTGTATGACATAAATATTTAATGTTGATATGAATATTAATGTAAATATATATGAAGAAACAGTGTTATAATTTCAAATCATT
The DNA here is from genome assembly GCF_001866725.1 of Bacillus sp. MUM 13. Classification (NCBI taxonomy): domain Bacteria; kingdom Bacillati; phylum Bacillota; class Bacilli; order Caryophanales; family Bacillaceae; genus Bacillus; species Bacillus sp. MUM 13. Next base: position 7,286 of record NZ_MLYQ01000066.1, on the reverse strand, counting down.
ATAGACATTTTAGATGCGTTTACTCACGAGACACCTTCATAGGCATGGCCCTTCCCAAAAAGAGAGTATCAATAACCCCAAGAATAGACAAAACCAACTCCGCCCCACAAAAAAAGCTGCAGGATCAATTCCCGCAGCTCAAACTGTTCTTTTCCTAGTAATCATTAAATAAACAACCATCGCGAGCCCAACCGAGAATGCGGCTGTGATATAGATGCTGCTGTAGCCGAAGATGTGGCTGATTTGGCCAAAAGCCATCGCGCCGACTCCGACTCCGAGGTCGAAGAAGGAGAAGAAAGTGGCGTTGGCCATTCCTTTTCGGTTGCGCTCGGCGTTTTCGATGCTCCAGGCTTGGAGAGCGGGCTGGACCGAGCCGAATCCAAAGCCGTACAAAAAGGCTGCGATCAAAAGAATGGTTGTGTTAGGCAGCCAGGCAAGAAGGACCATGGCGATGACAATCAGCGCAGTGGCCGGAATGAACACGGCCCGGTGGCCTCTGGCGTCATACAATCTTCCTGCAAAGGTCCTAGTCAAAAGCAGGGCAATGGCATACACAAGGAAGTACCACTGAATTCCGGAGATTTCTTTCTCCGCTGTGTACAAAGGCAGAAAGGCTGCAATTCCGCCGAAGGTAACAGTGATGAAAAAGAGAAGAAGGGACGGCTTAAGCGCACTTTTTTCATAAAAATCCCACTTTACGGTTACGGTATCAACCGAGGCTTTTTCCACCTTTTTGTAGCGAATTTGAGAAGAAAGCAGCATGGCCATGAGACCGAGCCCAGCGCAGATAAAGAACAGTTCCTTAAAAGGCAGTGTTCCTGACAGGGCGAGGCCAAGCGACGGGCCGAAAGCTAAAGCCAGGTTTCCGGATAAGCCGAAATATCCCATTCCTTCTCCGCGGCGTGTTACCGGAATCAGGTCAGTTGCAATCGTTCCGGAGGCAGTGGTCGAGTAGCCCCAGCCCACTCCCTGGACAATCCGCATAGCAAACAGCATGAATATGCTGACCAGAAATCCAAAGGATCCGACAGAAACAACAAAAATCGCCAATCCAAGTATGTATACAAAACGTCTTCCTTTTGACTCCAGCGCATGTCCGGCAAAGGGACGGGTCAGCAGGGCAGAGAATGTGAAGATGCCGACAACAAAACCGATCAGCTGATCATTGCCCCCAAGATGCTCGACAAACAAGGGAATGGTTGGCAGTGTCATCTGAAAGCCGAGAAAAATAAAAAAATTGGCCAGGCAAATCAGGATAAAATCTCGTGTCCAAATTCTTTCCTTACGCTGTAAAGCTTCTTTTACTAATGATTCACTCATGCTGGTTTCACCCTCTATATACAAAAGATGTCTATATTTTACAGGAAAAATACATAGCAGGCTATTGTTTAACATGATAAAACTTACGGAAATTGAAATGTTTTTTGGGCATACAAAAGGAATGAACTTTTTAAAACAGCCGCTGTTAAGTCCATTCCTTCATTTTCTATTCAAAATCATATATCACCTATCATTCTTCGTTCTTCACAATCCGCGAATCATTGCAAAGTGATTGCAGGATATAAATTTTGTCCTGTGACGCAAGAATTCTCCAAATGCCGGCTTTAATACTCATTCTGTTTCACTCCTTATAATTTTTAGGAAATTGTAAAACCAGAAGAACTGCCTTTATTGTCTTATACCGCCATTTTATGTAAATGAAACACTCGAATTTCCAACAAATTCTGCACCAACGGCTAAGAAAAAGAACCAAGTTCACATTTACCTGACATATGGATATCAGGAGTGGATATGGCTCTATATATTGATAATCATTTAAAAAATGCCGAGTGCTTTTTTCTTTTTAATACGCTGTGGTGCGTCTTTCAGGATGGATGTACCTTCAATGACATACTGCGGATTTTCACGAAATAGGTATTCCGTGTCTTTTCCTAATTTTTTTCCGATTATATCGTATGCTTTGGATAGTTGAAGAGCTTCTCTGCTGCCGTTATGGTTAGATGAGATAAAATGGGCAAGATTGCAGTCAATCATTTGCAGCGCGAACTTTTGGATATTTCGTTTATGATCGCCTAGAATGCTGGAAGTGCCTATCATTGCCAGTGCACCCCTCCTGACAAGCTCATACAGCAGATCCGGCTGCTCCATAATCTCCGGGTTATGCTCTAGACCAGCCAGAATGGGAATCACACCTTTTATCTGCAAATCGTACAAAAGCTGTTCGGTATACTTTGGCACATGGTCGTAAGGAAGCTCTAACAGCAGATACCTACCGTCATTCAGCGGCAAGATATCACCTTTATCCAGATCAGCAATAAGATCTCCATATAGTTTCGTTTTCTGCCCCGGATAGACGGTCAAAGAAATGCCTTCCTCCTGCAATTCTGTATTCAAGCGTCCGGTATTCAGAAGGATATCATCTCTGAAATTATCATATTTGCCGTTTTTATGATGAGGGGTAGCAAACACTGCTGATATGCCTGCGGCTGAAAATTTTCTGGCCATCTCCACGCTATGCGACATACTTTCAGGACCATCGCCGCATCCTGGCAATATATGAGTGCTGATGTCGATCATACTTTTAACCCTCCTTACGTTAATAAATTGGTAGTTTAATCCTACCATAGAGGTAGCGAACGCTGAATCAATACTTTTCTTATAATTTCGACGGCATTATACAGAAAATATAACTGAAAGAATTTTACAATTAATTTTTAGCTGGGAATACTTTTACCAAAGAAAAGGGTTCAAAGGTCAAAAATAAGCCTTAATGCTGCGTCTAATGTCTGAAGAATAATAGTCTTGATTCTAGGTATTTCGACATATTTGGTAATAGGAAGAATAGGAGGAGAAAAGGGATCAGATGCTGGTGATTTATCATATGCATAACTTGCACTTTAAAATGCCTCTGCCGTTTTGAATGAGTACTAGAGGTTTGAATAAAACAAAAATAAGCCCATAGATTAGTCATCTAAAAACCGTGTTTCTTCCTATTATATTATTTCTCTTCCTCTCTTTAAAATTGTAATCCTGAGCCATAGTTACACAAGAATATATCCTTCCTAAAATGCAGTAAATTTTAGGTAAACTATTAAATATTTGATACCCCTCAATGAGAGATTAAAGGCTAAATCACTGAAAAGTAATGACGCAAAGCTATTGGGAACTCTGTCAGATTTCGACAAGATCAGCCAGCTGCCATCAAACCTTAAAGAAAAACAATTGATGTTAAGATTTTGAATGCACCCGATTCCATGATTAAGAGAAGAAAACAAGCCATAATAGCAGCTATAGTTTTAGAGCACATATTACGATCGTGGCTAATTATATATCAACGCAAGAAACGCCCTGAAAATCATCCAGGGCGTTTTTTTGTATTTTTGAATATCTACAGTAGTCGTTTTACAACAAATTTTGCACTGAAGATTTACTTTTGTCTTTTTATTGATTGAAGAAATTCATTTTTTTCGAACCTCACAGCAATTTTATTTGGATGCTGCAAAGTTCCTGTCGATACAAATGAAAAAAATGAGTTTTATGGTGGATTTTCCCACAAACATGTTGTACACTATAACGAACAAGTTAATTTGTATAATTAACTTGAAAAATTCACAAAAATGTGTAGCTTTTTCATTGATTTTGTTATTAAATGAATTTCATCATTAACCAAATTTTGTTAGAAGCAATTAAAATTTCAGATTGTATGAAGGCAATTAGCTTCGAGAATTTTTATATTTTCTGAACAGGAGGAAGCAATGGAAGAGACAATCAGTTTAAAAGAAATAGTCAGTGTTATCAAGAAACGGCTAGGCTTAATCCTGGTGATTACAGGGCTTGCGGCGGTGGCTAGTGCAGCAGTTAGCTATTTTTATCTGACTCCCGTTTATGAGGCTACATCACAGATCTTAGTTAACGAGAATAAAGGTATAAGCTCACCCTATGAGTATAATCAGGTACAAACCAATCTGCAGCTTGTAAATACCTATAACGTGATCATTAAAAGTCCAGCTGTTCTTAATAAAGTAGTATCTAACCTAAATTTGGATGGGAATGGAAAATCACTTGGCAATAGGATTACAGTAGCGAGTGCGCAAAATACCCAAATCATGAACATTACCGTGGATGATCCTAATCCAGTAACAGCTGCGGAAATAGCTAACAACGTTGCCGAAGTTTTTCAGAAACAAGTTGTTAGTCTTATGAAGGTTGATAATGTAAAGATTCTTTCAAGAGCAGAGGTATCAGATTTTCCAACACCGGTTAAACCTAGGGCGCTAATGAACATTGCGATTGCACTGGTAGTAGGTTTGATGGTATCAGTCGGGCTGACCTTTCTACTGGAGTACCTTGATAACACAATCAAGACCGAGCAGGATATTGAAAAACTTTTGGAACTTCCTGTACTGGGAGTCATTACAACAATAAATGACCAAGAAGATGTGGGGTCAAAATCGGAAAGAACGGCAAAGAGACGAGGTGAAAGCATTGGCTCCCAAAAAGAAGTTATTTGAACATAAGCGAAAGCTTGTCACAATCCTAAATCCTAAATCTCCAATTTCGGAGCAATACCGTACCATCAGGACGAATATCCAGTTTTCTTCTGTAGATAAAGAAATCCGGACACTAACTGTGACATCTTCAGGGCCGACAGAAGGAAAATCAACAACAGTTGCGAACCTTGCAGTTGTATTTGCACAGCAAGGAAAATCTGTACTGCTGATTGATGCCGATCTCAGAAAACCTACTGCACATTATACGTTCAACTTAACAAATACCTTTGGTTTAACAACGGTGCTGACAAAGCAAATGGAATTGAAAGAAGCAGCTGTTAAGACAAAGGAAAAGAACTTGTACATTTTAACAAGCGGCCCGATTCCGCCTAACCCGGCTGAACTTCTAGGTTCAAGAGCAATGGAAGAATTCATGGAAGTTGTGCAGGAAGAATTCGATATCATTTTATTTGATACACCTCCATTATTGACCGTTACCGATGCCCAGATACTAGCTAACCGCAGTGATGGAACAATATTAGTAGTATCCAGCGGAAAGACCGAAAAGGATGCAGCACTTAAGGCAAAAGAAGCCCTTATAACGGTTAATGCAACCATCTTAGGCATCGTATTAAACAATAAAAAGGTAAAGGAAGGGCAGTATTACTATTATTATGGCGGAAAGTAAAAGATATTAAGCAGAAACTATTAAAAAATAAGCAATATGCTAGAGTGATTGATTAATTATAAACATGTTAAAAGGAGGGATAGGTAAATGATTGACATACATTGTCATATACTTCCTGGTATTGATGATGGAGCCAAGACAATTACAGACAGCTTAGAAATGGCAAAGGTGGCCGTACAAGAAGGCATCACGTCAATCATTGCGACTCCCCATCATAAAAATGGAAGCTATGATAATAAAAAAAAGGACATTTTAAGCAAAGTAAGAGAACTGAACGAAGTATTGAAAAACTCCTCTGTCCCTCTCACCATCCTGCCTGGCCAGGAAACAAGAATTTATGGTGAACTACTTGAAGATTATGAAGCTGGTGACATTCTGCCTTTGAATATCAGCAGCGCTTACCTATTCATTGAACTGCCTTCAGGCCATGTTCCGCGCTATACCGAACGCTTGCTGTATGACGTGCAAAATAAGGGATTGACCCCGATCATTGTACATCCAGAACGTAACCGGGAACTGATTCAAAACCCGGATATTCTATACCAGTTAGTAAAGCGAGGTGCATTAACCCAAGTCACTGCCTCCAGCCTTGCCGGTTATTTTGGAAAAAACATAAAAAAACTCTCACATCAGCTTATCGAAGCAAATCTAACTCATTTTATTTCATCAGATGCCCACAATACGACCAATCGCAGCTTTAAGCTAATGGAAGCGCTCGACGAGGTGGAGAAGCATTTCGGTGTGGATATGGTTTACTTCTTCCAGGAAAACGCAGAGCTATTAGTTCAGGGACAATCTGTTTATAAAGAAATCCCGGAAAAAATCACAAGGAAGAAATTTTTAGGCTTATTTTAAATATTAATTGTCAGGGAAAGAGCCTGACCGGCGAAGCTTTCTGTCCGTTATCCAAGAAAGCACTCGGTTGTGCTGTGGGAAACACTGATTTCCTTAGACGCGTTCGTCGTCAAGAGCATGATGTGAGGACGGGTTAGATGCCCATTTTTATTAATTATTCCACCATTATAAATATCTGATGATAGGTCATGTCATGACACGTGCATTATCATTGGATATTTATTTTGCAAAAAATCAAATGCTAAGGAGGGAAAACATGTGAGAAAGGTCAAAAAAGCAATCATACCGGCAGCCGGACTAGGGACCAGATTCTTGCCGGCAACAAAGGCGATGCCTAAGGAAATGCTGCCGATAGTAGACAAACCAACTATCCAGTACATCGTGGAGGAAGCAGTAGCATCTGGAATTGAAGAAATTATTATCGTGACAGGCAAGGGGAAACGGGCGATAGAGGATCATTTCGATCATGCCTGGGAGCTTGAACAAAATCTATTAGAAAAAGATAAGTTGGATATTTTAGAGAAGGTCCGCTACTCAAGCAATCTTGCTGACATACACTATATCCGTCAAAAAGAACCAAAAGGACTGGGGCATGCAGTATGGTGTGCCCGGAATTTCATAGGTGATGAACCATTTGCTGTATTACTTGGTGACGATATTGTTCAAAGTGATACACCATGCTTGCGGCAGTTAATGGATCAGTATGATGAAACATTATCATCTATCATTGGTGTACAGACGGTACCTAGTGAAGAAGCACATCGCTATGGAATCATCGATCCAGCAACAAAGGAAGGGCGCCGCTACCAAGTGAATCATTTTGTAGAAAAACCTAGTGTAGGTAATGCACCATCTAATCTAGCCATCATGGGCCGATATATTCTTACACCAGAAATATTTATGTTCCTTGACCGGCATGAAAAAGGTGCAGGCGGTGAAATACAGCTGACAGACGCCATTCAGCAACTGAACCAAATTCAAAGAGTATTTGCTTATGACTTTGTAGGAAAAAGATATGATGTGGGCGAAAAAGCTGGTTTCGTAAAGACAACAATTGAATTCGCACTTCAAGATGAAGAAATAAGAAATGAAATTCTTTCATTTTTAGAGAGATGTCTAACATTGTATAAAGTGGAGTGGAGTGCACATACAAATTGATTATTGATTATATATAATTATTATATTTTTTCATGATGAATAATTTTTTCGGGAGGGGAGAAATTTTGAAAAGTAAGTATGAAATTGACTTTTTC